>JAHECM010000167.1 GCA_024641725.1 Limnohabitans sp.
AATTGCTGGACCACGCCGCGGTCAACGGCTACGGCATCCCGGCCTTCAACGTCAACAACCTGGAGCAAGTCCAGGCCGTCATGACCGCCGCCGACGAAGTCGGTGCGCCCGTCATCTTGCAGGCCAGTGCCGGCGCCCGCAAATACGCCGGTGAGCCCTTCATCAAGCACCTGATCCAGGCGGCGGTCGAGCAGTGGCCCCACATTCCGCTGGTCATGCACCAAGACCACGGCCAAAGCCCCGCCGTTTGCCAAGGTGCGATGAATCTGGGGTTCTCGTCCGTCATGATGGACGGCTCACTGATGGAAGACGGCAAGACCCCCGCCAGCTTCGAGTACAACGTGGACGTGACCCGCCGCGTGGTGGACATGGCCCACACGCTGGGCGTGTCGGTCGAAGGCGAGCTGGGCTGCCTGGGTAACTTGGAAACCGGCGAAGCCGGTGAAGAAGACGGCATCGGCGCGGTGGGCAAGCTGGACCACAGCCAGATGCTGACCGACCCCGAAGAAGCCGCCCAATTCGTCAAAGCCACCGGCTTGGACGCGTTGGCCATCGCCATTGGCACCAGCCACGGCGCCTACAAGTTCAGCCGCAAGCCCACGGGCGACATCTTGGCCATCAGCCGCGTCAAAGAAATCCATGCCCGCATCCCCAACACCCATTTGGTGATGCACGGCTCGTCCAGCGTGCCGCAAGAGTTGCTGGCGCTGATCAACCAGTACGGCGGCCAGATGAAAGAAACCTACGGCGTGCCCGTCGAGGAAATCCAAGAAGCCATCAAGCACGGCGTGCGCAAGATCAACATCGACACCGACATCCGCCTGGCCATGACGGCCGCTTGCCGCAAGTTTTTGTTTGAGAACCCCGACAAGTTCGACGCCCGCGAATGGCTCAAGCCCGCTCGAGAGGCGGCCAAACAGCTGTGCAAACAGCGCTACCTCGAATTCGGCTGCGAAGGCCAAGCCCCCAAGATCCAAGGCCACAGCCTGCAAGTGGTGGCGGCGCAATACGCCCGGGGCGAGCTGGCGCAAGTGGTCCACTGAGGGCTGGATGGCCACGCTGCACTCGCCATCCGTCACTGCGAGGAGCCTGCGATAATTGAGCCGAATGGCCCGTTGCCTGTTCAACGGGCCTTTTTCTTTTCTGTTGCTGCTTTGACTGTATTGCCATGACCTCTGCGCTCCACACTTCGGCCCTGACTTCTTTGCCCCTGCTGGCACGCGGCAAGGTGCGTGACAACTACGCCGTGGGCGACGACCGCATCCTCATGGTGGCGTCTGACCGCATCAGCGCGTTTGACGTGATCATGGGCGAGCCCATCCCCGGCAAAGGCCAATTGCTGACGCAAATGGCGCTGTATTGGTTTGAGCAACTCGGCCCCAAGGGCTTGAACCTGTGTCCCATCCACCTCACCGGCGACGCGCCCGAGAGCGTGGTGTCTGCCGCTGAAGTGCCCCAAATCACCGGCCGCTCTATGCTGGTCAAACGCCTCAAACCCATCCCGGTCGAGGCGGTGGTGCGTGGTTACCTGGCGGGCAGCGGCTGGAAGGAATACCAAGAATCCCGCTCGGTGTGCGGTGTGCCCCTGCCCGAGGGCCTGAAAAACGCCAGCCAACTGCCTGAACCCATTTACACGCCAGCGGCCAAAGCCGCAGTGGGCGAGCACGACGAAAACATCACGTTCGAGCGCACGGTCGAGATGATTGGCGCTGACTTGGCGGGCCGCATCCGCGACATCAGCATCGCCATCTACAAGGCGGCCAGCGCCATCGCGGCGACCAAGGGCATCATCATTGCCGACACCAAGTTCGAGTTTGGCCTGGACGCCGAGGGCACGCTGGTGCTGATGGACGAGGTGCTGACGCCGGACTCGTCACGTTACTGGCCCGCAGACAGCTATGTGGAGGGCGTCAACCCACCCAGTTACGACAAGCAATTTTTGCGCGACTGGCTGGAAACTGCCCAGGTGGGCGGCAAGCCTTGGGACAAAACGCCTCCGGCACCGCGTTTGCCGCAAGACGTGATCGAACACACAGCGGCCAAGTACCGCGAAGCGCTGCAGCGGCTGGTGGGCTGAAACGTCAAGAGCCGCAGCCATGTCCACATTGTTTCGCTCCGCCGATGTCCTGGTCGTTCTGTACGCGAGCTACCACCGCGACCGGCGCAACATCGCCACCCATCTGGTGGGGGTGCCCCTCATCTTCATGGCCATTAGCATCCTGTTGACCCAGCCCGAATGGGTGCTGGCCCACCGCGCGATAACGCCTGCCTGGTGGCTGTGGGGGCTGACCAGCCTGTGGTACTTGACGCGTGGCAACTTCTTGCTGGGTTTGACCACGACGGTCGTCAACGGGGCGCTGATTGCCTTGGCACATGTGCTGGCACCCTTGGCGGTTCAAGTGGGCCTGCAGGGCTGGCAATTGGGTTTGGCCGTCTTTGTGATCGGCTGGATCATCCAGTTCATTGGCCACTACTGGGAAGGCCGCAAGCCCGCCTTTGTGGACGACATCGTGGGCCTGTTGGTTGGCCCCATGTTTGTGGTGGCCGAGCTGCTGATGTCGGCAGGGCTGCTGCGTGATCTGCAGGCGCAGATCACCCGAGAAGTTGGCCCTGTGCACTGACCGAAACCAAGGCCCGCGTCCCGAGTCGGCTCAGTTCAGCGCCATGCTGAGCTTGCGGCGGTAGCTGGCAATCATGGCCAGCAGCGGGTCTTGCTCCAGTGCGGCTTTGCCCATCAACTCGATGCCACCGGCTGATTTGCCGTCAGCAGCTTGCGCGTTGGACTTGGGGGGTGTCATCAACTCCAACAGGGCAACAAAGGTCTTGCGCGGGGCTTCGGCATCCCATTTTTTGTCGCGCATGATGATTTCCAGCAACTCGTCCATGGCCGCTTCCCATTGGCCCACCGCGATCAAGCGCCGGCTTTTGGCAAAGCGGGTTTCAAAATCGCGCTTGTTTTGGCCGATCAACTCGTCAAATTGGGCCAACTCCCACTGACCGCGCGGGTCGGTGGTCACGAATTCCAGGGCGTTGAGCCATTGGGTTTGCGCCTCAAAGCGCAGCGGCACCGGAATACGGGCCATGGCCGGGGCCAGCAAGGCGGCGGCTTCGGCCAACTCACCGTGGCCGATCAGCAGTTTCACCAGGTCAAAGCGGGCGTCGTCGTTGCCGGGGTCGGCGGCCAGCGCTTGTTCGAGCGCGGCGCGGGCGCTGTGCTCGTCGCCCGCTTGCAGGTGTTCTTGGGCTTGCTCCGCAGCGGCTTGGGCCAACAATGCTTCTTCGTCAGGCAAGTGCTTGTCCAAAAATTCGCGGATCTTGCCCTCAGGCAGTGCGCCCATGAAGCCGTCCACCGGCTTGCCGCCGACCATCAAAATGCAGGTCGGAATGGACTTGATGCCAAAGGCCTGCGCCAGTTGTTGCTCGTCGTCGGAGTTGACTTTGACGAGTTTGAAGCGGCCGGCATAGGCGACTTCGAGTTTTTCGAGCACCGGGCCCAGTGATTTGCAGGGGCCGCACCAAGGGGCCCAAAAGTCCAGCAAGACCGGCGTGGCCATGGAGGCGGCGATCACCTCGGCTTCAAAATTCTCAATCGTGACATCCATCATGGGGGCAGGGTCCAAAGCAAAAAAAGGGGGCGTGCCCCGCAGACACGCCAGGCACGGCAGGCCAAAACCTTAAAATCCGGTCTTGACAACGAAAAGCACCCAATGACTCAAGCGCTCATCGGCGTCGTCATGGGTTCCAGCTCCGACTGGGACACCATGCAGCACGCAGTCCAGATTCTCCAACAGTTTGGCATCCCCCACGAAGCCCGCGTGGTTTCGGCCCACCGCATGCCCGACGACATGTTCGACTACGCACAAACCGCCGTTGGCCGTGGCCTGCAGGCCATCATCGCTGGCGCTGGTGGCGCCGCCCACTTGCCGGGCATGATCGCGGCCAAAACCGTGGTGCCCGTGCTGGGCGTGCCCGTGCAGACCAAGGCCCTGTCGGGCGTGGATTCGCTGCACTCGATTGTGCAAATGCCCAAAGGCGTGCCCGTGGCCACCTTTGCCATTGGTGCCGCCGGTGCGGCCAACGCGGCATTGTTTGCGGTGGCCCTGCTGGCCAACCACGACGCGGCCCTGCGCCAAAAGCTCGAAGCCTTCCGCGCCGAGCAAACCGCTGCGGCCCGCGCCATGACGCTGCCCCCGGTGGCCTTGCCATGAGCGCCCACGCGGCTATCTTGCCCGGCACGCAGGTCAACGGCCAACCCGCCACGCTGGGCGTGATGGGGGGTGGTCAATTGGGCCGCATGTTTGTGCACGCAGCGCAGGCCATGGGCTACCGCACCGCTGTGCTCGACCCCGACGCCACCAGCCCCGCCGGGCTGGTCAGCCACCACCACGTCCAAACCGACTACCTGGACGCGTCAGGCCTGGCGCAATTGGCCGCGTGCTGCTCGGCCATCACCACCGAATTTGAAAACGTGCCCGCGCCCGCATTGCGCACGCTGGGCGCGCAACGCCCGGTGGCCCCGGGGGCCGACGCGGTGGCGATTGCGCAAGACCGCGCCGCAGAAAAAGCCCACTTTGTGCGCTGCGGCGTGCCGGTGGCCCCACATGCCGTGATCGAAACCTCCGCGCAACTGACCGCCGTGACAGAAGACCTGCTGCCCGGCATCTTGAAGACCGCCCGCCTGGGCTACGACGGCAAGGGCCAAGTCCGCGTCAAAACCCGCGCCGAATTGGCCACGGCCTGGGCCGATCTGCAGCACGTGCCCTG
>JAHECM010000178.1 GCA_024641725.1 Limnohabitans sp.
ACGGTTTTGCCTGCGGGCACTTTGACCCAGCCTTCGCTGACGCAGTACTCCTCCACATCGTTGCGGTCCTTGCCGTTGAAGCGGATGCCAATGTCGTGCTCAAAAATGGCGGCCACATGGTGCGGGCTGCGCGGGTCGATCGACAGGTGGTCGGGCAATTCGGGGCGGATAGGGGTGTCGCTCATGCTGTGGTGTTCCATCAAAGTGGCTTGATTGTCCGAGATTGTGCCCCCTGCTGCGGTGGCACAATCGCCCGTCCTCCATTCCCCCCTCCCACCCTTTCCCTTTATGTCACTCACGCACCCGGGCACGCTCGGCATTGACTTTGGCACGTCCAACTCCGCCATGGCCTGGGCCCACGGCCAGGGGCCTGCTCGCTTGATTCCCCTCGAAGGGGCAGAGACGGCCATGCCCACGGCGGTTTTTTTCAATGCCGAATCGTCAAGCACCCACTTTGGCCGGGACGCCATCGCGCACTACCTCGAGGGCACCGAAGGGCGGCTGATGCGCTCGCTCAAAAGTCTGCTTGGCAGCCCCTTGCTGCGAGAAACCACGGTGGTCAACCACCAGGCCATGAGTTTTCAGGACATCATCGCCACCTTTTTGGCGGCCCTGCGAGAGCGCGCCGCCAGCGCCATTGGCCAAGCGCCCGAGCGCGTGGTCATGGGCCGGCCAGTGCATTTTGTCGATGGCGACCCCGCGCGCGACGCACAGGCCCAGCAGTCTTTGCTGGAGGCCGCGCAATCGGTCGGCTTCTCTGACATCGCCTTTCAGCTCGAACCGATTGCGGCCGCACTGGACTATGAGCGCCGGCTGGACCGCGAGAGCACCATTTTGGTGGTGGACATTGGCGGCGGCACCTCGGACTTCACCGCCGTGCGCCTGGGGCCCGAGCGCATGCGGCAAACCGAGCGCGCGCAAGACATTTTGGCCACCACCGGCGTGCGCTTGGGTGGCACAGACTTTGACCGCCGACTCAGCCTGGAGCAAGTCATGCCCTTGCTGGGCTACCGGCACACGGGCCCGGGCCAGCGCGAAGTGCCCAACAGCGTGTTTTTTGACCTCGCGACTTGGCACCTGATCCACTGGCAATACCTGCCCAAAGCCATCAGCCAAGCGCAAAACCTGCTCACCAACTACAGCGACCCGACACTGCATGCGCGTCTGATGCAGGTGCTGCGTGAGCGCTTGGGGCACCACATGGCGCACGAGGTGGAGCAAGCCAAAATTCGCTGCTCGCAGCGGGGCCAAGACGCGCAGGTGGACCTGTCTGCATTGCACGCGGGGCTGGCCGCGCCCATGGGCACCGAGGCCGTGCGCGAGCACCTGTCCGAGTTGCTGACGCGCACCGTTGCCTGCGCGCGCGAGTGCACCCGCCAAGCCGGCCTGAGCGATGCCGCGCTGGACGGGATTTACCTGACCGGCGGCTCGTCTGCGCTGCGACCGTTTCAGCAGGTGCTGCAGCAAGCCTTTGCAGGCGTGCCGCTGATCGAGGGAGATTTGTTGGGTGGGGTGGCGTCTGGCCTGGCCTACGGCCACACAGGACACCCCGGCTGAAGCGCCCCTGACTGCCGCCCACTTCAGGGCTTGGCTTTGAGGCTTTTTTCGATGGCACCGATCAGGCTGCGGCTGTCGGGCGTGGTCATGCTGCTGTAGCTGTCCACCAGACGGCCATCGCGACCGATCAGGTATTTGTAAAAGTTCCAACGAGGCGCGGTGCCCCCTTGCGCCACAAGTTGTTTGAACAGCGGGTTGGCCTGCTCGCCCTTGACGCTGGAGGCGGCGAACATCGGGAACTTCACGCCAAAAGTGTTTTCGCAAAAGTCAGCAATGTCTTTGTTGTTGCTTTTTTCTTGGGCAAAGTCGTTCGAAGGGAAGCCCAGCACCACCAAGCCCTGGTCTTTGTAACGGGCATACAAGGCCTCCAGCCCCTTGTACTGCGGGGTGAACCCGCAGTAACTGGCGGTGTTGACCACCAACACCACCTGGCCCGCGTACTGGCACAGACGCTGGGGCTTTTCGTCTTGCAGACGCAGCAAGGTGTGGTTGAGCAGCGCCGGGCAAGCCGCACCCGATGGGCTTGGCGTTGGCATTTGCATTTGGGTTTGCGCCCGCACAGAGTGGCCAAGCAAGCCCCCCATCAACCACAAAACAGCAGCAAAAGAACGGATCATGGTGGGTCTCCAGTGGGTCACAGAGGGCAACGGTGGGGCTCAGCGGTCCATGCTGCGCAGCAAGCGCTGGCGGCCTTCGAGCACATGCTTTTCGGCCGCAGTCCGGGCCTTGCTGTGGGCGCCTTTGACAATGGCATCGTAAATTTGGCGGTGCTCGATGTTGGAGCGGCGCATATTACCGGGCGCGTTGAAGTACTTGCGCCTGAACAGGTGCAGCTCTTTGACGTAGTCGTCATACGCGGCCTGGGCACGCTGGTTGCCTGACAGGCGCATGACCAGCTCATGAAAACCCAGGTTCAGCGCGTAATAGCGGCTGCCGTCTTCTTGCTCGCAGGCCTCGTCCATGCCTTGCAGCAATTGTTCAAACTGCAGTTTGTCGGCCTCGGTCAGGTGTTCACTGGCATGCTCGGCCCCAAAGCCGAACATCAGGGCGCGCAGCTCGTAGGTTTCGAGCATTTCGCGCAGCGAGAACTGGCGCACAAACACGCCCCGATTGACCACGGCGGTGACCAAGCCCTGCCCGGTGAGGATGCGGATCGCCTCGCGCACCGGCCCCCGGCTGGTGCCCATGCGCAGGGCCAGCGCCGCTTCGTTGAGGCGCTCCCCCGGCGGCAGCTCGCCGGTGTAGATCCATTGCTTGAGCTGATCGGCCACCCACAAGGGGAGGTTTTGCTCGGGTTTGTTGGCCGGGGGGGTCATGCGGATGGGGCTGGTGAACGCTGAAATTGGACGCCTCATCGTACAGGAGCCATCGGCGCAAATGGGCAGCAATCCCGCAGCAACCCTGCATTTGTGTCGACAATGTGCTCGAAGTGTTGACACTTAAAGGCCAATGCGGTGACACTTCGGGCTGATTTTGGCTCTTTGCAGGACACCCGCCATGCCCCACATTCCCGCCTCTGCCGCGCTGTCTCACTTGCGCGTAATCGACCTGACCCAGGTCCGCGCTGGCCCCACCTGTTGCCGCCAACTGGCCGACTGGGGCGCCGACGTGGTGCAGGTGCAAATGCCCGAACACATGCGCGGCGACGACACGCTGGGCGGGCAAGAAGGCTCGGACTACCAGTACACCCACCGCAACAAGCGCTCCATCACGCTCAACCTCAAGGAGCCCGAAGGCATTGCGCTGCTCAAGCAGCTGATCGCCCAAGCCGACGTGGTGGTCGAGAACTTCCGCCCTGACGTGAAGTTCCGCCTGGGCATCGACTACGACAGCCTCAAGGGCGACAACCCAGGGCTGATCTACGCCAGCATTTCGGGCTTTGGGCAAACCGGCCCACTGGCCCAGCGCCCGGGCTTTGACCAAATCGCGCAAGGCATGGGCGGCCTGATGTCGGTCACAGGCCAACAGGGCGAAGGCCCCATGCGCGTGGGCATCCCGATTGCGGATTTGTGCGCGGGCATTTTTGCGGCCCAAGGCATTTTGGTGGCGGTGATCGAACGGCAAAAGTCTGGCCAAGGCCAGTGGTTGCACACCTCGCTGCTCGAATCGATGGTGTACATGATGGACTTCCAGACCTCACGCTGGCTGATCGACGGCGAAGTGGCCACGCAGGCGGGCAACTTCCACCCGACCAGCATCCCCACAGGGGTGTACAAAGCGCGCGACGGCTACATGAACATCGCCGTCTTCGGCTCCAAAATTTGGGAGCGTTTTTGCGACATCTTGGGCGCGCCGCAGTGGGTCACCGACGAGCGCTACAAGGACAAACCCAGCCGCTCGGTCCACCGCGATGCGCTCAACGCCGAGATCAACGCGCGCTTGGCCGCACAAGACTGCGCCTACTGGATCGAGCACCTGAACGAAGGCGGTGTGGCCTGCGGCTTGATCAACAGCATGGACGCGGTGTTTGAAGAGCCGCAAGTGCAGCACCTGAAAATGGTGAAAGACGTGGTCTCGCCCCACCAAGGCCCGCAGCGGCTGGTGGGCCAGCCCGTGCAGCTGGAGCGCACACCCAGCACCATTGCCCGCACCACGCCACGGCGCGGCGAGCACAGCGAAGAAATCCTTGGCGAGCTGGGCGTGAGCGCCACAGACCTGGCCCGCCTCAAATCCACCGGAGTCTATTGATGAGCGGCATCACCTACACCTCGCCCACAGAACGCGTGAACACCTGGTTGGACGGCAGCACGCTGTTCATCGAGTTCAACAACCCCGCACGCCACAACGCGCTGAGCGTGGACATGTGGGAGGCCGTGCCCGTGCTGCTGGCCCTGGCCGAACAAGACAGCCGCGTGCGCCTGGTGGTGTTCCAAGGCGCGGGCAGCAAAGCTTTTGTCTCTGGGGCGGACATCTCGCAGTTCGAAGACATGCGCGCCGCCCAAGAAGCCGTCACGCGCTACGAGGCCATGGCCGAAGCGGCGCTGATGGGCATCTACAACTTCTCCAAACCCACTCTGGCTTGCATTCGCGGCTACTGCATTGGCGGCGGCATCAATGTGGCCATCAGCTGCGACATGCGCATTGCCGCGAGCGACGCGGTGTTCTCGGTGCCTGCAGGCCGCTTGGGTCTGGGCTACCGCTACTCGGCCATGAAGAACCTGGTGGACCTGATCGG
>JAHECM010000188.1 GCA_024641725.1 Limnohabitans sp.
CAGCTCGGTGTCGCCGCGCAACACGGTGCCAAACCAAATGCTGGCGTGGGCCCCGATCTTGACCGCCCCCATGACCTGGGCGCTGTCGGCCACCCAGGCGCTGTCGGCCACTTCGGGGGTGAGCGAGTCGAGTTTGTAAAGGGCCATGACGTGTCTCCTGAATCGGTGTAGTTGGGCAATCCTACAATTGTAAGGATGATGACCCTGAGAGAAAGCGTTCTGCGCCCCCTGTGCGAAGGCGACCCCCTGCAAAAAGCCCAGCTGACCCTGGCCCTGGACGCCACACTGCCAGTGGACAGCGCGGCCAGCATCACCCCCACAGCCCCGGTGCCCGGTCGCCCGGCCCGGCCCGTCTTGGTGCCACACACCCAGCTCAAAGGCAAATCGCTGGCCACGCCCGAAGGTCGGGCGATCTTGTTGCATTCCATTGCCCACATCGAACTCAACGCGATCGACCTGGCGCTGGACGTGGTTTGGCGCTTTGCGGGCATGCCCGCCGCCTTCTACACCGACTGGCTGCGCATCGCCCAAGAAGAAGCCAAACATTTCTTGCTGCTGCGCGAGCACCTGGTGGGCATGGGTTTTGACTATGGCGACTTTCCCGCCCACAACGCGTTGTGGGACATGGCCGAGCGCACGCGAGGCGACCTGCTGGCGCGCATCGGCATCGTGCCGCGCACCATGGAGGCCCGAGGTTTGGACGCCTCGCCCGGCGTCAAAAACAAACTGGTCAGCACCGGCGACCTGCGCGCCGGGGCCATTTTGGACATCATCCTCGAAGAAGAAATTGGCCATGTGGCCGCAGGCAACCGCTGGTACCGCTACCTGTGCGCCCAGCGCGGACTGGACCCGGTCACAACTTACGCCGCACTGATCGCCCAATACGACGCCCCCAAACTGCGCCCACCCTTCAACCTGGCAGCCCGGCAAGCCGCCGGTTTCACGACCGAAGAACTCGCCTTGCTGGCGCTGCCATAAACACGTCCACATCGCTTCGCGCCTCGTGGTGAGCAAGGTGTCATTGCGAGCGCAGCGCGGCAATCCAGAGGCTCGGTTCAGCCCCGTGGGTGGTGCTGCGCATGCAGGCTCTTGAGACGCTCGCGTGCCACATGGGTGTAGATGGTGGTGGTGGAGATGTCGGCGTGGCCCAGCAGCAGTTGCACCGCCCGCAAGTCGGCCCCATGGTTGAGCAAATGGGTGGCAAAAGCGTGGCGCAAGGTGTGCGGCGACAGCGGCGCGGTGATGCCAGCCAAGACCGCGTAGCGCTTGACCAGGTTCCAGAACATCACGCGCGACATGCCCGTGCCCGGCTTGGGGCCTGCCGAGGTGACAAACAGCGACTCGCTTTGGCGCTCACCCAGCAAAGCAGGGCGTGCGCTGTGCAAATACCGGTCCAACCACACCCCCGCTTCTTGCCCAAAGGGCACCAGCCGCTCTTTGCTGCCTTTGCCCAAAATGCGCAGCACCGAATCGTTGGCCGAGACGTGCAAGGTTTTGAGCTGCACCAGCTCGCTCACGCGCAGGCCGCTGGCGTACATCAGCTCCAGCATGGCACGGTCACGCACACCTCGGGGTTCGTCCAGGTCGGGCGCGCGCAGCAGGGCATCGACTTGCGCTTCGCTCAGGGTTTTGGGCACACGCAGCGCTTGCTTGGCGGCCAGCAATTTGAGGGTCGGGTCGGCCGTGACCAGGCCCTCGCGCAAGGCCCATCGAAAGTAACGCTTGAACACCGTCAGGCGCCGATTGGCTGAGGTGGCTTTGGTCTGACCGTGGCGCTCGGCAAAATAAGCTTGCAGATGGTGCTCTTGGGTCTGGTCCAGCGCCAGCGCAGCGCTTTGGTGCAACCAGTCCGCCAACAGCCCCAAATCGCGGCGATAAGCGGCCAAGCTGTTGGCGGCCAGACCGTCTTCCAGCCAGAGGGCATCGGCAAAGCGGTCGATGGCCGACTGGCTGGCGGGGTTGAGCATCAGTCCAGCTTGAGCTTTTGCTGCTCCACGACCTTTTTGTAGACCTCGAACTCGGCCTTGATCTGGGCGGCAAACTCGTCGGGCGAATTGCCCACCACCAAAGAGCCTGTGTCCTGGATGCGCTTGGCCACAGCCGGGTCTTGCAGGGCTTTTTTCACACCGGCGCTGACTTTTTCAACCACTTCTTTGGGCAAGTTTTTGGGGCCATAAATGCCGTAATAAGCCATGCGGTTGACGGGCTCCAGGCCGACTTCTTTGAAAGTAGGCACATTGGGCAGTTGCGGCAGGCGCTGAGGCGCCGCCACCACGATGGGAATCAACTTACCCGTCTGGATGAAGGGCATGGCCGAGGGCATGTTGTCAAAAATGATCGGCACCTGGCCCGCCACTGTATCGTTCAGGGCCGGGCCCGCACCTCGGTAAGGGATGTGGGTGATGAACACGCCCGCCAAGCCCTTCCACAGCTCGGTTTGCAGGTGGCCAATGCCGCCTGTGCCCGACGACGAATAGGAATACTTGCCGGGGTTCTTTTTCAGCTCCGCCACGAAGCTCTTGTAATCGTGCGCCGGAAAGCTCGGGTGCACCGCAATCACATTGGGCGTGGCCGCGATGTTGATGATCGGGGTGAAGTCGGTCACCGGGTTGTAGGGAATTTTGGTGTTGATGGCCGGGTTGGCCGCCGTGGTGGACACGGTGGCCACGCCAAGCGAATAGCCATCTGGTGCGGCCTTGGCCGTCTCGTTGGCCCCAACCACACCGCCGCCACCGGCCTTGTTTTCTACGATCACCGACTGGTTCAGGGCTTTGCCCAAAGGCTCGGCAATGACACGGGCAACGATGTCGGTGGTCCCCCCGGGGGCAAAGGGCACTTGCAAGCGGATCACCCGGTTGGGGTAAGCCTGGGCCCAGACCGAACCGGTCATCACGAGCAAGGCGGTGGTTGAAATCAAATGGCGACGTTTCATCAGGCAACTCCTTGAATAGGCCTGCCATCATAGGCATAAAAACTGTTCGATCTGCGAGGACAAACCCACATATCGTCACACGCGTTACCGATTGCAAGGGACCGTCCCGGCTATGCTCAGGGGGTGAACTACGCCCAACTCCTTTTCCCTGACTTTTCGCTCATCCTTTTGGGCTATCTGGTGTGCCGCTTCACTGCGCTCAACCGCGATGTGTGGCAACAGGTGGACAGCCTGGTGTATTACTTTTTGTTTCCCACTTTGCTGTTCCACTCGATCGTCAAAAGCCCGCTCGACTTGGCTGCCACCTCCAGCCTGATTGCGGCGGGCCTGTGCTTGGGGGTGAGTGCCATCGCCCTGTCCTACAGCCTGCCCTATTGGCCCGTCCTGGGCCGCCACCTTGACAAAAAAGACCATGCCGCCAGCGCGCAGGTCGGCTTTCGCTTCAACTCTTTCATCGCACTGGCCCTGTCCGAGCGCATTGCCGGACCGCAGGGCTTGCTGCTGATTTCTTGCCTGATCGGGTTTTGTGTGCCGCTGTTCAACATCGGCGCGGTCTGGCCCATGGCCCGGCATGGCAACACCCACTTTGGCAAACAACTGCTGCGCAACCCCCTCATCATCGCCACCGCCTCGGGCTTGATTGCCAATTTGCTGGGCTTTCGCCTGCCGGTTTGGATCGAACCCAGCGTGCAGCGCATCGGCGCGGCGTCTCTGGCGCTGGGCCTGATGGCCGCCGGTGCAGGCATGCAACTGACCAGCCTGCGACAAGGCAAAGTGCTGACCGTGTCGATTTTGCTGTGCAAGCACATGATGCTGCCGCTCATGGCCTGGGGCTGGTCGCGCGTGCTGTCGCTCGACGCCACACAGACCACCGTGCTGCTGGCCTTCTCGGCCCTGCCCACCGCCTCGACCTGCTACGTGTTGGCCTCGCGCATGGGCTACAACGGGGCCTATGTGGGCGCCTTGGTCACCTTGTCCACGCTGTCGGGCATGCTCAGCCTGCCGTTTGCGTTGGCGGTGCTGCGCTGACACCCCACTGGACTGCCGCGTCCCTTCGCGCCTCGCAGTGACGGGGGATGTGTCATGGCGAGGGAAGAGCCAAATGTGCCATGGCGAGCGCAGCGCGGCCATTCATCATGCGGCGGCTCAGACCGACGCCAGCGACCAAGCCACTTGCTCACGCACCACCGCATCCCCATGACCTTCATGGGCCAGCAAAGCCTGACGCAGTGCTTGCGCCTGCGCCTCGGTGAGCAGGCCAGAGCGCAAGGCATTGCCCCCCGCCAGCGCCAAGTTGCGCAGCCAGCGGGTGTGGCCGATGCGGCGGATGGCACTGCCCTCGGTGCGCCGCAAAAACTCGGCCTCTGACCAGCCCAGCAACTCGGCCACGGCACTGCCCGCCAAGCCTTCGCGTGGCTGCCAGTCGGGCAGATCATGGGTTTGGGCGTACTTGTTCCAGGGGCAGGCCAGCTGGCAGTCGTCGCAGCCATAAATGCGGTTGCCGATCAAGGGCCGCAGCTCCAGCGGGATCGGCCCCGCGTGCTCGATCGTGAGGTAAGAAATGCAGCGCCGCGCATCTAACTGGTAAGGGCCGACGATGGCGCGGGTCGGGCACAGGTCCATGCAGGCCGTGCATTGGCCGCAGTGCGCGCTGACCGGCGCAGTGCTGGGCAGCGCCAAGTCCACAAACAGCTCGCCCAAAAAGAACATCGAACCCGCCTCGCGGCTGAGCACCAGCGTGTGCTTGCCGCGCCAGCCCAGACCGC
>JAHECM010000204.1 GCA_024641725.1 Limnohabitans sp.
CGCGCCACCTCGTACTCGTCTTTGTAGGCCATGAGTTTGTAGAGCTGACGGGCCACGGTTTCGCTCAGCAATGTTTTGCCCAAAGGGGCTTCTGCCTGGCGCACGCGCTCAACCCATTGGCTGTACCGCTGCGCATAGCCTGCGTCTTGGTATTGCGTGAGCCTTTGCACCCGGTGGGCGATCAAGTCGTCCAAAGATTCACGTTTTTTAAAATGAACCACCTGTGCGGGCTGCACCACATTCATCACAGCCTCGCAATGGTGCGCGGCGTGGCGTCCCCATTCAAAAGCAAGCTGGTTGTTTTTCACCTGCACTTCGTTGAGTTCCATGGCACGCAGCAAAGATGCGCGAGACAGCGGGACCCAACCCTTTTGCCAAGCGAAGCCCAGAATCATGGGATTGATGTAAATGGTGTCGCCCATCAGTTGGCGGGCCAGGCTTTCGGCATCAAAGGCGCTGACCCGTTCGGCCCCCACTTGTTGGGTGATTTCGAGCAGACATTTTTCTGCCGGGTTTTGCCAATTGCCGTTGTGCACGAAAGCGGCGGTCGGTGTGCTGTGGCTGTTGAGCGCCACATGGGTGCGGCCTTGGCGCATGCGCAACAGGGTTTCTTTGCTGGCACTCACGATCGGGTCGCAAGCCAAAATGAGGTCGGCGGCGGCCATGCCCACGCGGGTAGTGCGTAGCTGCGCCGGTGTCGGTGCCAGCAGCACATGGCTCCAAGTGGCCCCACCTTTTTGGGCCAGACCCGCCGAATCTTGGGTCACGATGCCTTTGCCCTCGATGTGCGCGGCCATGCCCAGCAGTTGCCCAATGGTGATGACCCCTGTGCCACCCACTCCGGCCACCACAATGCCCCAAGGCCCTTGCAGCGCGTTGAGCTTGGGCTCAGGCAACGTGCCCAGCGCGGCCGGTGACAACGCAGCGGTTTGGGTTTTCTTCTTGAGCTGGCCGCCTTCGACGGTGACAAAGCTGGGGCAAAAACCTTTGAGGCAACTGGTGTCTTTGTTGCAGGTGCTTTGGTTGATGGTGCGTTTGCGGCCCAAAGTGGTTTCCAGGGGCTCCACAGACAGGCAGTTGGACTGCACGCCACAGTCGCCGCAGCCTTCGCACACCTCTTCGTTGATCATCACACGCACGGCGGGGTCCACCATCGTGCCGCGCTTGCGGCGGCGGCGTTTTTCGGTGGCACAGGTTTGGTCGTAAATGATGACGGTGGTGCCTTTGATCTCGCGCATTTCGCGCTGAATGCGGTCGAGTTCGTCTCGGTGGAACACGCGCACCCCTTCAGCCAATGCCACACCCTTGTATTTTTCAGGTTCGTCGGTCACGACCACGATGCGTTGCGCTCCTTCGCCGCGCATGCTCTGCGCGATTTGCACCACGCTGTGGCCTTCGGGGCGTTCACCCACGGGCTGGCCTCCGGTCATGGCCACGGCGTCGTTGTACAAAATTTTGTAGGTGATGTTCACCCCGGCCGCCACGCTCTGGCGAATGGCCAAAATGCCGCTGTGAAAATAGGTGCCATCGCCCACGTTGGCAAACATATGCTGGTCGTGGCTGAAGGGTTGCTGTCCGACCCATGGCACGCCTTCCCCGCCCATTTGGGTGAAGCCCACGGTGCTGCGGTCCATCCAGATGCTCATGAAGTGGCAACCGATGCCGGCCATGGCGCGTGAGCCCTCGGGCAATTTGGTGCTGGTGTTGTGTGGGCAACCTGAGCAGAACCACGGCTGGCGTTCGGCGGCCAGGCCCAGCGTGAGTGTCTGCATGGCGCGCTCTTTGGCGTCCAATACCGCCAAATGGGTGTCGATTTGGGCCTGCGTGTGGTCATCGACCCCCAAGTGTTTGAGGCGCTTGGCAATGGCCCGCGCGATGATGGCAGGGGTCAGGTCGGCGTTGGCACGCAGCAAAGTGTTGGCGCTGGGGTTGGGTTGTGACCATTCGCCGCCGTTGGCCGCGCCATCGAACTTGCCGATCACGTCGGGTCGCACATCGTCGCGCCAGTTGTACAGCTCTTCTTTGAGTTGGTATTCAATGACTTGGCGTTTTTCTTCGACCACCAAAATCTCACGCAAGCCGGTGGCGAATTCGCGGGTGGTTTGGGCTTCGAGCGGCCAAACCACGCCCACTTTGTGCAAACGAATGCCCAATTGTTGGCAACGGTCGTCATCCAGTCCTAAATCCAGCAAAGCTTGGCGGGTGTCGTTGTAGGCCTTGCCGCTGGCGATCAAACCAAAGCGGTCGTTGGGCCCTTCAATCACGTTGTGGTTGAGCTTGTTGGCGCGGATGTAGGCGAGGGCGGCATACCACTTGTAGTCAAAGAGTCGCGCCTCTTGCTCCAGCGCGTTGTCGGGCCAACGGATGTGCACCCCGCCCGGGGGCATCACAAACTCGGGCAGCACGATCTGCACACGTTCGGGGTCGATGTGCGCGGTGGCGCTGGACTCAACGATTTCTTGGATGGTCTTCATGCCCGCCCAAACCCCTGAAAAGCGGCTCATGGCGATGGCGTGCAAGCCTTGGTCCAAGATGTCTTGCACGCTGGCCGGGAAGAACACCGGCAAGCCACAGGCTTTGAAAATGTGGTCACTCTGGTGCGCGGCGGTGGAGCTTTTGGCCACATGGTCGTCACCGGCCACCGCCAGCACGCCGCCCCAAGGCGTGGTGCCCGCCATGTTGGCGTGCTTGAACACGTCCGAGCAACGGTCCACCCCCGGGCCTTTGCCGTACCAGATGCCAAACACCCCGTCGAATTTGTTGCTGCCCGGTGGCGCAAAACCCAGCTGCTGCGTGCCCCACAAAGCGGTGGCTGCCAGCTCCTCGTTCACGCCGGGTTGGAAGACGATGTTTTGCGCTTTCAGGTGTTTTTGGGCTTTCCACAGCGACTGGTCATAACCCCCCAGTGGCGAGCCCCGGTAGCCGCTGATGAAGCCCGCGGTGTTTTTGCCTTGCAGCGCATCGCGCTGGCGTTGCAGCATGGGCAATTTGACGAGGGCTTGCACACCACTCATGAAGGCACGCCCCACCTCCAGGCAGTATTTGTCGTCCAGGGTCACGGTTTCCAGGGCCTGTCGGATGTGGTCGGGCAAGGGGGCGTTCATCGCGTTCTCCAAGGGGGATGGCTTGTGGCTGTCAGTGTAGGGCGATGCGGCTGACAGATGCTTTCTTTATGGGACGGGATTTGCCCTAGTTTTTGAAAGAATCTTGCTCAATAATCTGATTCATGGAAACGCTCGATAAATTTGACTGGTTGATTTTGAATGAATTGCAAGGCAATGGCCGTTTGTCCAACGCCGAGTTGGCTGAGCGCGTGGGCTTGTCTGCGGCGCCGTGCTGGCGGCGGGTGAGGGCGCTGGAGAAGGCGGGGGTCATCACCGGTTACCGCGCCGAGATCGACCGGCACAAGGTGGGACTCGATGTGCTGGCGTTTGTGCGCTTGGACGCAGAGCGCAACCGGGGCGATGTCACCCGCGAGCTGGAAGAGGCCATTCGCAAAATTCCACAGGTGATCTCGTGCCACTACATCAGTGGCACGGGCACGTTCGAGCTGCAGGTGATCAGCAAAGACCTCAACACCTTCAGCGCGTTTGCGCGGGACGTGCTGATCAACTTGCCCAACGTCAAGGACTTGCACACCAGCTTTTCTTTGGGCGAGGTCAAGGCTGGCGGGGCCTTGCCACTGCACGGCTAGGCTGCTTGTAAAATAAGCAGCTTTGGCCGACCCCGTGGCAGGGCGGTATTTGGGCGCTTCCCATGCGCTTTTGTCCTCATCTCTGGGCGGACTTTTTTCATGCTTTACCCTCAAGAATTCGACGTGATCGTGGTCGGTGGTGGCCATGCCGGCACCGAAGCGGCGCTGGCGTCTGCCCGCATGGGCTGCAAAACCCTTTTGCTCAGCCACAACATCGAGACCTTGGGGCAGATGAGCTGCAACCCCAGCATTGGCGGCATCGGCAAGGGCCATTTGGTCAAAGAGGTGGACGCTTTGGGTGGCGCCATGGCGCTGGCCACCGACGAAGGCGGCATCCAGTTCCGCATCCTCAACAGTTCCAAAGGCCCAGCGGTGCGCGCCACCCGGGCCCAGGCCGACCGCATTTTGTACAAAGCCGCCATCCGCCGGATGCTCGAAAACCAGCCCAATCTGTGGCTGTTCCAGCAGGCGGTGGACGACTTGATGGTCGAGGGCGACCGGGTGGTGGGTGCGGTCACGCAAGTGGGCGTCCGCTTTCGCTCGCGCACCGTGGTGCTGACCGCAGGCACTTTTTTGGACGGCAAAATCCATGTGGGCCTTCAAAACTACGCCGCAGGCCGGGCCGGCGACCCGCCCGCCGTGAGCTTGTCGGCACGCCTCAAAGAACTCAAGTTGCCGCAAGGCCGACTCAAAACCGGCACGCCCCCGCGCCTGGACGGCCGCACGATTGACTTTTCCAAATGCGCCGAGCAACCCGGCGACGGTGTGCCCGGCGGCATGAACCCCGATGGCGGCGTGCCGGTGTTCAGCTTCATGGGCCATGCCCAGATGCACCCGCAGCAAGTGCCATGCTGGATCACCCACACCAACGAGCGCACACACGAAATCATCCGCTCAGGCTTTGACCGCAGCCCCATGTTCACCGGCAAGATCGAGGGCGTGGGCCCGCGCTATTGCCCCAGCGTCGAAGACAAGATCAACCG
>JAHECM010000210.1 GCA_024641725.1 Limnohabitans sp.
TTTTGACCAGCGCGTGCTCAGGGTTGACTTCCAGCACGGGCTTGACTTCAGGCGCTTGCTGACCGGCTTGCTTGAGCATGCGGGCCAGTTGCATGCTCATGCCGTCGTCGGTCACCACCAGGCAGGCGGGGCTGTCCACCAAGCGGCTGGTCACGCGCACGTCTTCGGCTTTGTCTTTGAGCGCTTCTTTGAGCTTGGCCAGCACGGGCTTGAAGGTTTCGGCCGCGTCTTCGGCGGCTTTCTTTTCTTCTTCGTCTTGCAGCTTGCCCAGGTCAAACGCGCCCTTGGCCACGCTTTGCAGCGGGGTGCCGTCGAACTCGTGCACGAAGTTCAGCGCCCACTCGTCCACGCGGTCGGTCATCAGCAGCACTTCGATGCCTTTTTTCTTGAAGACTTCGAGTTGTGGGCTGTTCTTGGCGGCGGCCAGGGTGTCGGCGGTGATGTAGTAGATCGCGTCCTGGCCTTCCTTCATGCGGGCTTTGTAGTCGGCAAAGCTCACACTCACGGTGTCGCTGGTGGTGGATGCGAAACGCAGCAGCTTGGACAGACGGTCTTTGTTGCCGAAGTCTTCGCCCAGGCCTTCTTTCAGCACCGCGCCGAACTCGGCGTAGAACTTGGAATATTGGCCGAGCTTCGCTTTGTCTTCTTCTGACAAGACATCCGTCACACCGTCCGTGCTTTCAGGTGCCTTGTCGTGTTTGGCCAGGTCTTCAAGCATCGACAGCACGCGCTTGGTACAGCCTTCGCGGATGGCTTTCACGTCGCGGCTTTCTTGCAGCAGCTCGCGGCTCACGTTCAGGGGCAGGTCGGCGGAATCCACCACGCCCTTCACAAAGCGCAGGTAGCTGGGCATCAGCGCTTCGGCTTCGTCCATGATGAACACGCGCTTGACGTACAGCTTGATGCCGGCCTTCTTGTCGCGGTTCCACAGGTCTTGCGGCGCTTTGCCGGGGATGTAGAGCAGCTGGGTGTATTCGGTGCTGCCTTCCACGCGGTTGTGCGTCCAGGTCAGCGGGGCTTCAAAGTCGCGGCTGATCTGTTTGTAGAAGTCGGCGTATTGCTCGTCGGTGATGTCTTTCTTGGGGCGGGTCCACAAGGCGCTGGCTTTGTTGATGGTTTCCCACTCGCCGGTCTTGACCATGCCGCCGGGCTGGCGGCCACCTTCTTCGTTGTTCGGGTCGATCAGCTCGCCGTCTTTCCACTCTTCCTTTTCCATCAGGATGGGCAGGCTGATGTGGTCGGAGTATTTGCCGACGATTTCTTTGAGCTTCCAGGTGTTGGCGTATTCCAGCGCCTCTTCGCGCAGGTGCAGGATCACGCTGGTGCCGCGTTCGGCGCGGGTGATGGTCTCGACCTCGAAGTCGCCCGTGCCACCGCTGATCCAGCGCACGCCCTCGGCCGCTGCAGCGCCTGCACGGCGGGTCTCGACGGTGATTTTTTCAGCGACGATGAAGCCCGAATAAAAGCCCACGCCGAACTGGCCGATCAGCTGCGCGTCCGACTTCTGGTCGCCGCTCAACTTGCTCATGAAGTCCTTGGTGCCGCTCTTGGCGATCGTACCCAGGTGGTCAATGGCTTCTTGCGCCGTCATGCCGATGCCGTTGTCGGTGATGGTCAGTGTCTTGGCGGCTTTGTCGAAGGACAGGCGCACCTGCAACTCGGGCGCGTCTTCGTACAAGGCCGTGTTGTTAAGCGCTTCAAAGCGCAGCTTGTCGCAGGCGTCCGAGGCGTTGGAGATCAGCTCGCGCAGGAAGATTTCCTGGTTGGAATACAGCGAGTGGGTGACCAGGTGCAACAGTTGTGCGACTTCGGCCTGAAAGGCATGGGTTTGCTTGCTCATATCGATTCAAGAGGTAAAAAAACAAAAGATCAAAAAACCAAAACGCCCCGCAGTTGGGGGCGTCTGGCGGTGTTTCAAGGGGGCTTATTTGGCCAGTGCGCCGACGTCCTTGTTCCAGCGTTCCAGCAGGCGGCGGCGTTCGGCAGATTTGCCGTATTTTTCAAAGTCGTATTTGATCAGGCGCACATTGTCCATGGACGGGATGCGCGGATCGGGTTTGAAGGTTTTGTTGGCCGGGCTTTGCAGGCTGTCGGCTTTGCCGCCGATGCTCTGGCCTGCCGGGCTCATGAGCCAGTCGTAGTAACGCTTGGCGTTGGCCGCGTTGCGGGCGCCTTTGACCAAGGCGATGCCACCGATTTCGTAGCTGGTGCCTTCGCAGGGGGCCGTGCTGGCGACGGGGTATTTTTGGTGGCGCCACATGTCAAAACCAAAGATGAAGCTGATGCCCACGGCCACTTCGCCTTTGGCCACATTGGGCGCTTGCGCGGTGCCACTGCGGGTGTATTGCGTCACGTTTTTGTGCAGGGCCTTCATGTAGTCAAAGGCGGCGTCTTCGCCCATGAGCTGCACCAGACCGGCCAGGATGGTGTAGGCCGTGCCGCTCGATGCGGGGTGCGAAATTTCCACCTCGTTCTTGTAGATCGGCTTGACCAGATCGGCCCAGCATTTGGGCTCAGGCAGCTTCTTTTTCTTGAGCAGCTCGGTGTTCCAGCCAAAGCCAATGGCGCTGGTGTAGAAGCCGCCCACCATGTTTTGCGTCATGGCGTACTGGCGCACGCTCCAGCCGTGCAGGTCGTTCAGGTAATCGGGCCGGTAGGGCGCGAGCAAACCGATTTCGGCGGCTTGCAAAAACGGATCGCCCGTGCCACCCCACCAGATGTCGGTTTTGGGGTTGGCCGCTTCGGCGCGCAATTGGGCCAGGGCTTCGCCGGTGGCTTTGCGGGTCTGGTTGACGGTGATGCCCGTGGCCTTGGTGAATTCTTTGGCGGCCATTTCGCACCAGCCTTGGTCGGTGCTGCAAATCGCGTTGAGGCTGCCGGTTTGGGCTGAGGCGGTGCTGACAGTCAGCGCGGCTGCGGTGAAAAAGGCGGCGGTGAACTTGAGGGTCATATGGCGTCTCCAAAATGTGAGGGTGTGCTTTGTCGGGGCTGAAGCCACCGACCTGCAAAAAACAAGTGTCCTGTCCTTCGGCAGCTTTGGCTCCGACCTTGCATGCTTGGTCATGCACCAGGCGCTGTCAAAACGATTCGTTGGGGCCCAGATAGCGCCAAGTGCCTGCTGGCATCTGGCCCAGCTGCACATTGCCCATGCGGATGCGCTTGAGGCCCACGACCTTCAGGCCCACTTGTTCGCACATGCGGCGGATCTGGCGCTTTTTGCCTTCGGTCAGCACAAAGCGCAGTTGCTCGGGGTTTTGCCATTCCACCTTGGCGGGCTTGAGCGGTTTGCCGTCCAGGCTCAGACCGTGTCGCAGGCGCTCCAGTTGCGCCTTGGGAAAGACCGCCTGCACATTGCTGGTCACGCGGTCGTTCTCGTCGATGCTGCTCAGCTGCGTGGCCTTGCCGCCATAGGTGGCGGATGCGGCCGATGCGGCGGCGGTGTTTTCGTGGCCGGTGTAGGCCACGCGCACCAGATACTCCTTTTCCATCTCGGAGTCTTCGCCGATCAGCTGGCGCGCCACGCGGCCGTCTTGCGTCAGGACCAAGAGGCCGGTGGAGTCGATGTCCAGGCGTCCGGCCGGGGCCAGGTTGCGCAGGTGCGGCGGCGTGAAGCGCAGCTTGGACGGGTCGCCCATCCAGTGGCTGCGCGGGTTGATCAGGGTGATGGCGGGCTGGTGGCCGTCTTCGGCCTGGCCGCTCACATAGCCCATGGGCTTGTGCAGCAAGATGGTCACTTGCCGCTCTTGCTGCTGCTCGGCGGCCCGGTCCACCGTGATGCGGTCCGACAGCGTGACTTGCTGGCCCATGCTGGCCACCTGGCCGTTGACCTTGACCCAGCCTTGCTCGATCCAGGCATCGGCTTCGCGGCGCGAGCACATGCGCAACTCGGCCATGCGTTTGTTCAGGCGCGAGGTGCCGCTGGGCGCGGCCGTTTCGCCTTTGCCTTCGGGGCGGGGGGCGCGTTTGAAAACCGGGGACTGGGTCATGGTTCGGTGGGGCAAAAAGAAGTTGACCGATTGTCCGCTGTTTTGCTCATTGAAACTGCGCGCTGCGCAGGCCTTGCAGGTCCAGGATGCGCAGGCCGCCGTATTCGACACGGATCAGTTGCCGTGCTTCGAGCACCTTGAGGGCTTCGTTCACCCGCTGGCGCGACAGGCCCACCAGATAGGCCAGCTCTTGCTGGGTGATGCGCAGCACCTCGCCCACGCCCGAGAACAATACCGGGTTGAACAAGGTGGCCAGGTTGCGGGCCAGGCGCAGTTCGGGGTTGTTCATGCGGTCCAGTTCGCGGGCAGCGATGAACTGGCCCAGGCGCTCGTTGAGCTGGTTCATGATGAAGCGGTTAAAACCCAGCGAATGGTCGATCAGCCAATGGAAAGTGTCCACCGGCAAGCCCGCCACCACGCTGGCGCGCAGAGGCTGGATGTTGTAGCGGTAGACCTCGCGCTTGAGGGCCGTGCCTTCGCCAAACCAGCCACCCGGCGGCACGCCGGTGAAGGTCATGGTCTGGCCGCTTTCGTTGTCGCTGCTCATCTTCAGCAGGCCCGAGACCACACCAAACCAATAGGTGGCGGGGCGCCCCACGCGGCACACGTAGTCGCCCGGTTGCGGGTCGCTCACCACCAGTTCGGATTCGATCTGTTGGCGCTCTTCGTGTGTGAGC
>JAHECM010000211.1 GCA_024641725.1 Limnohabitans sp.
GAGACTGGGCGCCAGCCCCGTCTCGCATACACTTGCGGGTCCGTGCGCAGGCCCCTGGAATGGCCAAAAGCGCCAGTATTTTCGCGTGTGAGACCGTCTTGAACATCATCTTCGTGGGCCTTCCAGGCTCGGGCAAAACCACCATCGGGCGTCATTTGGCGCGACGCTTGGGCGTGCCTTTCGTGGACTCGGACCATGTCATCGAAGACCGCTTGGGCAGCTCCATCCGCGAGTACTTTGCCCGCGAAGGCGAAGACGCTTTTCGAGACGTGGAGCAAGCCGTGCTCGACGACCTGACCCAGCACCACCACGGCGTGCTGTCCACCGGCGGTGGATCGGTGCTGCGCGAGGCCAACCGCCGCCACTTGCGCGAACGCGGCCATGTGATTTACCTGCGCTCCTCGCCCGAAGACGTGTACCGCCGCGTGCGCCACGACAAGGGCCGCCCCCTGCTGCAAGTGGACGACCCCTTGGGCCGCTTGCGCGCGCTGCACGACGCCCGCGACCCGCTGTACCGCGACGCCGCCCATTTTGTGATCGACACTGGCCGCCCCTCTGTGGCCACCCTGGTCAACATGATCTTGATGCAGCTGGAGTTGGCAGGGGTTTTGCCGGTCAGCAGCGCTCAGCACGACAGCCTAAACAACAGCCCACACACCAGCCATTCCGCCAGTTCCCCAGCGGGCTAAAGCCCCGCCAGGCCCTACACTTGGGGCCCTATGGCACAGCACACTTCCTCCCTCCAAAAGGTCGCCATTGCGCTCGGCGACCGCAGCTACGACATCCACATTGGCACCGGCCTGCTCGGCAGCGCCAACACCTGGGCGGGTTTGCCCAAGGCGCAGGCGGCCATGATCGTCACCAACGACACCATTGCGCCGCTGTACGAGGCGCAACTGCGCGCCGCCATCAGCCCACACTACAAAAAGGTGCACACCGTGGTGCTGCCCGACGGCGAAGCGCACAAAGACTGGCCAACGCTCAACCTGATTTTTGACGCCCTTCTGGGCCACGGCTGCGACCGCAAGACCGTGCTGTTTGCGCTGGGCGGTGGTGTGGTGGGAGACATGACCGGCTTTGCCGCCGCCAGCTACATGCGCGGTGTGCCCTTTGTGCAGGTGCCCACCACGCTGCTGTCGCAGGTGGACTCGTCGGTGGGTGGCAAAACTGCCATCAACCACCCGCTGGGCAAAAACATGATCGGCGCGTTCTACCAGCCGGTGCGTGTGGTCTGCGACCTGGACACCCTGCAAACCCTGCCCGAGCGCGAGCTCAGCGCTGGGCTGGCCGAAGTCATCAAATACGGCCCGATCGCCGACATGGACTTTTTAGGCTGGATCGAGGCCAACATGGACGCGCTCATGGCGCGTGAGCCTGCCGCGCTGGCGCACGCCGTGCAGCGCAGCTGCGAGATCAAAGCCTGGGTGGTCGGGCAAGACGAGCGTGAGTCGGGCCTGCGCGCCATCCTCAACTTTGGCCACACCTTTGGCCACGCCATCGAGGCGGGGCTGGGTTTTGGGGTTTGGTTGCACGGCGAGGCGGTGGGCTGTGGCATGGTCATGGCGGCCGAGTTGTCGAAGCGCCTGGGCAAGGTGGACGCGGCTTTTGTGGCGCGGCTCAAAGCCTTGATCGAGCGAGCCGGCTTGCCGGTGCGTGGGCCGGTGCTGAACCCAGCCGACAACGCGCTCGACTACATCGAACACATGCGCCTTGATAAAAAAGCCGTGGGTGGCGACATCCAGTTTGTGGTCATCGACGGCCCTGGCCAAGCCACCGTGTGCGGCGCGTCCGACGCGCTGGTGCGTGAGGTCATTGACGGCGGCTGCGCTTGAACGCCGCCGTGCCCGAGCGCCCCCCAGCCACCGGACTGGCCACTGGCCTGGCTCCTTGGGCCAGCCACCCCGATCAAACCCGTGGCCGCCGCCACCCCGAAGTGCCTGCGCCCACGCGCAATGCTTTTCAGCGAGACCGCGACCGCATCGTTCACTCCACGGCCTTTCGGCGTCTGGTTTACAAAACCCAGGTGTTCCTGAATCACGAGGGCGATTTGTTCCGCACGCGGCTCACACATTCGCTGGAAGTCGCTCAGCTGGGCCGGTCCATCGCCAGGGCTTTGGGCCTGAACGAAGACTTGGTGGAGGCCATCGCGTTGGCACACGACCTGGGCCACACGCCCTTTGGCCACGCGGGCCAGGACGCGCTGCACGACTGCATGGACGCGCACGGCGGCTTTGAGCACAACCTGCAAAGCCTGCGCGTGGTGGATCAGCTCGAAGAGCGCTACCCCGAGTTTGACGGCCTGAACCTGAGCTTTGAGACGCGAGAGGGCATCCTCAAACACTGCTCGCGCAGCAACGCCGAAGCCCTCGAGGCGAGTGAGCCGGGCGGCGTGGCGCAGCGGTTTTTGGACCGCACCCAGCCCAGCCTGGAGGCGCAGCTGTGCAACTTGGCCGACGCCATCGCCTACAACGCGCACGACATCGACGACGGTGTGCGCTCGGGCCTGCTGTCGCACGACCAAATGCAGGAGGTGCCGCTGTTTGACCACTACCGCCAGCAGTCGCTGGCCGAACATCCTCAGCTGCAGCACAAGCCCCGGCGCTGGCTCTACGAAAGCACGCGCCGCATGCTGAGCGAGCAGGTGTACGACGTGATCGACACCACCCGGGCGGCCATCGCTGCTGCTGGGGTGGCGAGCGCCGACGAAGCCCGGCGGGCGGGGCCGCTGGTGCGTTTTTCTGACGGCATGAAGGCCCGTTCGGGTGAGCTCAAAAAGTTTTTGTTCACCAGCCTCTACCGCCATCCGCAGGTGATGCACACCACCGGACAAGCCCAGCAAGCGGTGCGCGAGTTGTTTGCGGCTTACATTGAGCGCCCACAAGAACTGCGCCCAGAATTTGCCAGCCGTGCCGACCGCCACCGCGCCGTGGCCGACTACATCGCCGGCATGACCGACCGCTTTGCCCTGCGTGAACATGAACGCCTCACGGGGCGCAAGTTGCTGTGAATCCCGCCATGCTCGGGCGTGCCGGCCTCACCGTCCCGAGGAGCCAATTCGCCACTCCCGCCAGTGAGTGGAGACCGCACTTCAGGCATGAGTTGCAGTGGGAGCCGCACCCCGTGCGCGATTCGTCACCATGCTGCCACGCACTTCAAAAGCCATGAACCTGCCCCACACGCAAGCCCCACCCCGTCCAGACCGCACCGCTTGGTTGGTCGTTGCCGCCGGTGTGGTGGCAGCGCTGCATGTGGGCAAGCTGCCACCGGCCTTGCCCGCTTTGCAGCACGACCTTGGTTTGACGCTGGTGCAGTCTGGGTTTTTGCTCTCCATGGTGCAAGTGGCGGGCCTGGGCCTGGCGGTGTTCATGGGCTTGTTGGCCGACGGCATGGGGCTCAAGCGCAGCATGGTGCGAGGCCTGTGCCTGCTGGCGCTGGCCAGTGGCGTGGGGGCGCTGGCCACCTCGGTGACGGCTTTGCTGGTCTTGCGGGCCATCGAAGGCTTGGGATTTTTGCTGGTGGCCGTGCCCGCGCCGGCCCTCATTCGCCGCTTGGTGCCGCCCGAACAGCTCAGCGGCATGCTGGGCGCGTGGGGTGCGTACATGCCCACCGGCACGGCGCTGGCCCTCTTGGCTGGGCCGCTGTTCATCCCCGCGTGGGGCTGGCCGCATTGGTGGCTGTTGTTTGCGGGGGTGGCCTCGGGCATGGCCCTGTGGCTTTGGCGTGTGGTGCCCGCAGACCCGCCGCGCGACGCTGCCAAGCGCCCGCTGACAGGCAGTGGCCAGCGCCTGTGGGGCACGCTCAGTGCCCGAGGTCCGTGGCTGGTGGCGCTCACCTTTGGCCTGTATTCTGGGCAGTGGTTGGCGGTGGTGGGTTTCTTGCCATCCATCTACGCTGCGGCAGGCATCACGGGCGCGTTGCTGGGCGTGCTGACGGCCGGGGCCGCGGCGGTCAACATGGCCGGCAACATGGCCTCGGGCCGATGGTTGCAGCGCGGCTGGGCACCGCTGCACTTGCTGTTGCTGGGCTTTGCGGCCATGGCGCTGGGCAGTGTGCTCGCGTTTGCAAGCTTCACCGAAAGCCTGCCTTGGCTGCGCTATGCTGGGGTGCTGTTGTTTTCGGGCATGGGCGGCTTGGTGCCCGGCACCTTGTTCAGCTTGGCGGTGCGCCTGGCCCCAGGCGAGCAGCAAGTGGCCACCACTGTCGGCTGGGTACAGCAACTCTCGGCCTTGGGTCAATTTATTGGGCCGCCTGTGGCCGCGGCCCTGGCCGCGCGGGCAGGCGGTTGGCAGCTCACGCCGCTGCTCACAGTGGGCTGTTGTGCGGTGGGGGCTGTATTGGCTTGGGCGGTTGGGCGCGTGCTGTCACAGGCACAATCTGGCCCATGACTGACATGAACACCCCCGAAATCGCCGACACCGTCCGCTGGTTAGAGCGCGCCGTCATCGGCCTGAACCTGTGCCCCTTTGCCAAGGCCCCGCACATCAAGGGCCAGATTCATTACGCCGTGAGCGAGGCCAAGGGCTTAGAGGGTTTGCGCGACGAGCTGATCGAGCAGTTGCAAGCGCTGCAAGCGGCCAGCCCTGACGAGCGCGAAACCGTGCTGCTCATCGTGCCGCACATGCTGCGCGACTTTTTGGAGTTCAACGACTTTTTGGACGAGG
>JAHECM010000213.1:0-1718 GCA_024641725.1 Limnohabitans sp.
GCGCGCACGTCGCTGACCTTGCAGCTAAAGCGCAGCGCCTGTCCGGCCAAGGGGTGGTTGCCGTCCAAGTGGACTTCGGGGCCTTTGATTTTGACCACGTTGAACACTTGCGGCTGGCCGTCAGCGCCCGCGCTTTGCAGTTGGCCGCCCACTTTCACGCCCGGTGGGAATTCGCTTTTGGGGATGCTGCGCACCAAGGCCTCGTCGCGTGCGCCAAAGGCGTCTTCGGCGGCCAAGTCCAGCGTGGTGGCAAAGCCCGCGGCCTGGCCGTCCAGGGCGGCTTCGACCTTGGGGAAAATGTTGTCATAGCCGCCATGCAGGTAGGACAAGGTGCCCGAGTCGAGCGGTTTGCCTTCGGGCGTGGTGACTTTGTAGGCGATGGTGACGGCGGTGTCTTTGGCGATGTTCATGGTGTGGATTGGCCAGGCGGCAACTCAGGTGGAGGGCAAGGGTGAATGCCCCGATTGTCCCCCAAGTCCCAGGCTGTTAGGCTGCACGCATGATCGACCTCTACACCGCCGCCACGCCCAACGGGCACAAAGTTTCCATCGCGCTCGAAGAGCTGGCGCTGCCCTACACGCTCAAGGTGTTGGACTTGTCCAAGGGCGAGCAAAAGCTGCCCGACTTTCTGGCCATTTGCCCCAATGGCCGCATTCCGGCCATCGTGGACCGCGAGGCCGACGACTTTGCGGTCTTCGAGTCGGGTGCTTGCCTGATGTATCTGGCCGAAAAAACCGGCCGCCTCATGCCCACCGATGCCAAGGGCCGCTCGCGTGTGCTGCAGTGGCTGATGTTTCAAATGGGCGGCATCGGGCCGATGATGGGTCAGGCCAATGTGTTTTTCCGCTACTTTCCAGAAAAGATCCAGCCCGCGATTGACCGCTACCAAGGCGAGAGCAAGCGCCTGTTCACGGTGCTCGACAGCCACCTGCAAGACCACGAATTTTTGGCGGGCGATTACTCGATCGCCGACATCGCCAACTGGGCCTGGGTGCGCACCCACCGCTGGTCGGGTGTGGAGGTCGACGACTTGCCGCACCTCAAGCGCTGGATGGACGTGATCCGGCAGCGCCCTGCGGTGCTGCGCGGCATCGAAGCGCCGCCGTCTCGCATCAACTTGAATAAAGACGGTGACGATGCCGCCAAAAAGTTTTCAGAAGAAGCCCGAAAAATGGTTGAGATGGGACAAAACAAAAAGGATGTGTCATGAAGCTCTACACCGCCCACCGCGCCCCCAGCCCTCGCCGGGTCTTGATGTTTTTGGTCGAGAAAAACATCACCGGCATCGAGATGGTCAACATGGACTTGAACGGTGGCGAGCACCGCCAACCCGAGTACCTGGCCAAGAGCCCGCTGGCCAAAGTGCCCGCGCTGGAACTGGACGACGGCCGTGTGATCACCGAGACGCGGGCGATTTGCACTTTGCTGGAAGGCCGTTACCCCGAGCCCAACCTGATGGGCGTGGATGGCGATGAGCGCGGCTTCATTGAGATGGCCGACCGGCAGGTGGAGCTGTACTTGCTGGGCGGCATTGCCAACGCGATCCGCCACAGCCACCCGGGGCTGGCTGCTTTAGAAAAACCGCAGTTCCCCGAGTTCGGCCGCTCTCAGGCCGAGAAAGTGCGCGAGGTGGCGCGGGGTTTTGATTTGCGCTTGCAAAGTCAGCCCTGGATCGCCGGCGAGCGTTTCACCATCGCGGACATCACCGCGTTTTGCGC
>JAHECM010000213.1:1818-4656 GCA_024641725.1 Limnohabitans sp.
GCTCCCACAAAACCCCAGTGGCCGCTTGGCTTAACTGAACACGCCGCCGTAGTCCTTGCGCAGGTCGTTCTTTTGCACCTTGCCCGTGCCGCCCACGGGCAGCGATTCGAGGAACACCACGTCGTCGGGCACCCACCACTTGGCCACCTGGGTGGCCAGGTAGTCGAGGATCTCCGCCTTCTCCAGCGCTTGGCCCGGCTTGCGCACGATGAACAGCAGCGGGCGCTCGTCCCACTTGGGGTGTTTGACGCCAATCACAGCCGCCATGGCCACGGCGGGGTGACCGATGGCCGCGTTTTCCAGGTCAATCGAGCTGATCCACTCGCCACCGGTTTTGATCACGTCCTTGGTGCGGTCGCGGATTTGCATGGTGCCGTGTGTGTCGATGGTGGCGATGTCGCCGGTGGGGAACCAGCCGTCTACCAATGCGGTTTTTTCGGCCTTAAAGTAGCGCTCCACTATCCACTGGCCGCGCACCATCAGCTCGCCTTGGGAGGTGCCGTCACGGGGCAGCGTGGCGCCGTTTTCATCGACCACTTTGATCTCGATGCCCGAGACGGTTTTGCCTTGCTTGGCCACGATGGCGTGCTGCTCGGCGGCCGGCTTGAGCCGGTCGGCGCGGCTGAGGTTGCTCATGGTGGCCACGGCGGTGGTCTCGGTCATGCCCCAGCCGTGGCGCACTTCCACGCCATAGTTGTCCATGAACTTGGCAATCAGTGCCGTGGGCATGGCCGAGCCGCCCACGCAGGTGCGCTTCATGTGGGCAAAGCGCAAGTTGTTTTGTTCGACGTGCTGGATCAAACCCATCCAGATGGTGGGCACGCCCGCGCTGATGGTGACCTGCTCGGTGTCCATCAACTCAAACAGGCTGGGGCCGTCGAGCTTGGGGCCGGGCAAGACCAGTTTGGTGCCCGCCACCAGCGCGGCATAGGGGATGCACCAGGCGTTGATGTGGAACATGGGCACCACGGGCAAGATGGTCTCTTGTGTGGACAGGCCCAGCACGTCGGGCATGCAGGCGGTGGTCGCATCTAATACGATGGCGCGGTGCGTGTACAGCACGCCCTTGGGGTTGCCGGTGGTGCCCGAGGTGTAGCACAGGGCCGCACCTGTTTGGTCGTCCAATGCGGGCCATTCGAAGCTGTCGCTGTGGCCTTTGATCAGGTCTTCGTAATTGAGCACGCTCACGCCGTCCACGGCGGACGTGTTGGCCGCGTCGGCCAGGCAGACCCAGGCGGCTACCCGCGGGCAATGCGCTGCAATGCCTTTGACCAGCGGCGCGAAGGTGGCGTCAAACAGCACCACTTCGTCTTCGGCGTGGTTGATGACGTAAATCAGCTGCTGCGGGTGCAGGCGCGGGTTGCAGGTGTGCATGACCATGCCGCTGCCCGACACGGCGTAATACGCCTCCAGGTGGCGGTGGTTGTTCCAAGCGATCGAGCCGACCGCGCTGCCCGCTTTGAGGCCCATGTGTGCCAAGGCATTGGCCAGCTGGCGAGCCCGCTTGGCCGAGTCGGCGTAAGTGGTGCGGTGCAACGGGCCGTGCGTTTCGCGCGAAACGATTTCTTGGTCGCCGAACTGGGCGGCGCCGTGTTCGAGGATGCCCGAAATGAGCAAGGGGCGGGTCATCATGAGGCCAGATGTGGACATGCCAGAAGTCTCCAGTGTTTTGAATTTTTTACAGCAGCGCCGCGTACACCAAGTCGCGGAACAAGGGGCGATAGTAATCTCGTTGGTTGGGCGCTTGGATCATCAACATGGCCACCATGTCGAGCGCGGGGTCCACAAAAAACGTGGTGCCCGCGATGCCGCCCCAGTAATACAGCCCCACCGAGCCGGGCACAGGCGACACGCCCAGGTGAGTGCGCACCGCAAACCCGAGGCCAAAGCCGTGGCCCGGGGGCAGCAGCGTGCCATCGGCCGGGAGGCCGCCCAGGTGGTCGGCGGTCATGTAGTCCACGGTGTGGGGCCCCAGCAGGCGCACGCCGTTCAGCTCGCCCCGGTTGCGCAGGCACTGCAAAAAGCGGGTGTAGTCCAGGGTGGTGGACATGAGGCCACCGCCGCCGCCCTCCATGGCCGGCACTTGGCGGGGTTCGAGCACCTTCATGGGCACGCCGCCATCGGGGTCGTACGCAAAGGGCTCAGCAATTCGGTGCTGTTGCTCTGGCGGCACGGCAAAGCCGGTGTCCACCATGCCCAACGGGCCAAAAATTTCGGCTTGCAAGAAAGCGCCCAGCCTTTGACCGCTAACCACTTCCACCAAGCGCCCCAGCACATCGGTGGCGCGGCTGTAGGCCCACATGCTGCCGGGTTGAAACTGCAGCGGCAGAGCCGCGAGCATTTGGCAAAACTCGGCGTTGCTGCGCTCGCGTGAGGCGATTTTGACTTGGCCGTATTGGCGTTGCACTGGCGAGTCGCCCAAAAATTCATAGGTCAGCCCGGCTGTGTGGCGCAGCAGGTCTTGCACCGTGGCCTCTTGCTTGACCGGCTCCAGCCCGTTGGCGGTGGCCACCTGTTGCTTGGCAAATTCAGGCAGCCAGCGGCTGACCGGGTCGGAGAGCATCAACTGCCCGCGCTCGACCAGCATCATCACCGCCACCGACACCACCGGCTTGGTCATCGAATAGATGCGGAAGATGCTGTCGGTTTGCATGGGCGTGCCCGTGGCGGGGTCTTGCTGGCCCACGGCCTCCAGCAGGGCGATCTGCCCACGCCGGGCGACCATGGCCACCGCACCAGGCAGCCTGCCGGTGGCCACTTCGCGGCGCAGCACGTCCATGAGGCGCTGCGTGCGCTCGGGGCACAGGCCCACATCAGCGGGGTGGGCGTGTGGCAAAG
>JAHECM010000226.1 GCA_024641725.1 Limnohabitans sp.
CACTCACCGTGGTGGCCGCCAAGTTGCTCGCCTTGTCTTATTTGCAGATCATTGGCGGCATCTTGCTGCTGTGGATCGGCACCCAGCTGCTGGGCGGTGAAGACGACAGCGACGACGGTCACGATCAAAACCACGGCCTGTGGGTCGCCATTCGCACCATTTTGATCGCCGACTTGGTGATGAGCCTGGACAACGTGATCGGCGTGGCCGCAGCGGCCAAAGGCAATATGACCTTGTTGATTTTGGGCTTGGCCATCAGCATCCCCTTGGTCGTGTTCGGCAGCAAGATGATGATCGCCCTGATGGAGCGCTTCCCGGTCATCATCACCCTCGGTGCGGCCCTGATCGGCTGGGTGGGTGGCGAGACCATCGTCAGCGATGTCGCCCTCAAGTCGGTCGTGGAGAACAACCACTGGATGCACTTGGTCGTCCCCGCCCTGGGCGCGGCACTGGTGCTGGCCATTGGCAAACTGGGCGGCAGCAAAAAAGGCGAAGCCGCCGCTGAGGCTTAAAGCCTTAGCAACAGCCTTCGCATGGATGGCGTTTTGACCCGGTTTCCACTACCATCGAACGCCATTCACCAGGGAGACAAGCCATGAAAAATCGGCAACAAGGCATGACACTGATCGAGTTGATGATCGTGATCGCGGTCATCGGCATTTTGGGCGCGCTCGCGCTGCCCGCCTACCAGGACTACACCATCCGGGCCAAAGTGTCCGAGATGCTGCTGGCGGCCGATGGCTGCAAGACCAGTGTGACCGAGGCCATCGGCTCCTCGTCGGACACCAATGTGGCAGCGCAATTGCCCAAGGCTTGCGAGAGCCAGACCAGCAAATACGTCAGCGGCCTGACCGTGGACGGCAATGGCGTCATCACCGTGACCGGCAACCCCGACACCCTGCGCGGCAGCACCAGCGCTTCGGCCAACGCGATCGCGCTGACCCCCTTGCAAACCGGCGACACCGCCGTCAATGGCAGCACCGACGGCGGCAAGACCATCGCGGCTTGGCGCTGCGGCCCGGCCAGCAGCAATGGCCTACCGGTCAAATACCTGCCCGCCTCATGCAAGGCCTCCTGATCCGCCACGCCACCCCCGAACGCCCTGCTCACCCCAGGGCGTTTTTTCTGAGCTGGGGCTTGCTGACCTTGCCCTGGGTCTTGCTTTGGGCGCCGCCGCCCTTGCCCAACACCCTGCCCGTGCTCGTGAGTTGGGCTTGTTTTCTTTGGCTGGTCGCATCGGGCACACGGCTGCACAGCCTGACCATTGCCCAAGCTTGGACGGGCGCGGCACTGATCAGCAGCGGCCTGGGGCTGATCCAGTATTTCGGCTGGGCAAGCGCTTGGGGCGCTTGGGTCCATGTTCCTCCCGGCGTGGGCGAGGCCATGGGCAACCTGCGTCAGCGCAACCAATTGGCCACCCTGACCAGCATGGGCGTCATGGCGGTGCTGTGGTGGCAAACCCAGGGCCTGCGATCACGCCATGCGGCTTGGATGCTGGCCCTGCTGGCCGTGGGCAATGCGGCCACCGCCTCGCGCACCGGCCTGGTTCAAATGCTGCTCGCAGTGGCCTTGTGCCTTGTCTGGTCATGGCCAAAGGCCGCACGGGCCACCCCGCCGTCTTGGCGCTGGAGCCTGTGGGCCTTGGCCGTCTATGTGCTCGCCAACGCCTTGCTGCCGCACGCCTTGTCGGCCTTGACGCAGCAAGAAGCCGTCAGCGCCATGGCGCGCATGGGCGGCAACGATGGCTGCGGCAGCCGCCTGATCTTGTGGCACAACGTGCTGAACCTGATCGGCCAGCACCCCTGGTGGGGTTGGGGCTGGGGAGAGCTCAAATACGCGCACTACATCACCCCGGTCGATGGGCCACGTTTTTGCGACATCTTGGGCAACGCCCACAACCTGCCGCTGCACTTGGCGGTCGAGCTGGGCATCCCCGCCGCTGTGGCGATTCTGGGCAGCTTGGGCGTTTGGGCCGTGGCCATGCGCCCTTGGGTATTGCGGCACAGCGAGCAGGCCTTGGCCTGGGGTGCCCTGGCCATGATCGGCTTGCACAGCCTGTTGGAGTTTCCACTTTGGCACGGCCCGTTTCAGGTTGCGACTTTGCTGTGCTTCCTGATGCTCTGGCCTGCGGGCCAGGGCTGGCGCTCACAAACAAACGCCGCGAGGCGATGGCTTGCTGCGGGCGGCTTGGTTTTGATCGGCCTCATGGCGCTCGACTATTGGCGGGTGCGCCAGGTGTATTTGCCGCTGGCGCAACGCGCTGCATTTTGGCGCAACCACCCCGATGCGGCAGCACAAAAAAGCCTGTTTTTTCACCGGACACAGGCGTTTGCCCAACTGACCACCACGCCCATCACAGCCCAAAACGCCGCGTGGGCGCTCGACACCAGTTTGGATCTGCTGCACTACTCCCCCGAGCCTCGTGTCGTACAAGCCGTGATCGACAGCGCCCGGCTCTTGGGCCGAGATGACTTGGTGGCCTTGCACCAGCACAGGCAGCAGCAAGCCTTTGCGGCATCGACCAGTACACCGCCATGATTGGCTTACCCTCGGGTCCACATGCCCAGTGGCCCCTTCTCAGGCAAAACACATGAACGCTTTCACCCTTTGGCTCTCACCCCACTGGCCCCTTTGGGCCGTGGTCCTGCTGATCGCCCTCGTGGCTTTCAACTTTTGGGCAAAATTTGTGACCCCGGCCTTACGCCTGCGCCACACCCTGGGGCAAGCGATTGAGCGTTTGAACGCCCTCAAAATTGCCGCCAGCTCCCACGGCATTGACCTTGAAAAAATCGAGCAAGAGGTGATGCACGAACCGCGTTTGGCCCACCTGTGGGGCCAATACGCCAACGGCTTGCACCCACACTGGCGCGAAAGCCCAAACATGGGCTCTGTGTCGGCACCGCACAGCCGCGTTCAGGCTTTGTCGGACACCTTGTTTTCTGCCCTCAAAGCGCGGTCTGGCAAAGCCACCGTGGACCTGAACAACATCGAACAACAGGTCATGGGTGACCCGCGCTTGTCCAGCCTCTGGGCTGACTATTCTGCGGCACTGCAGGGCACGGCCGATGCCGCGCCCGCTGCAGCCGCAGGCCCTGCGCACATCAGGCAGTGGCGCGCATCGGCCCCGGCCGAACATTACTTTTCAGAACACGCGCTGGTCGACTCACCGCTGCAAACCGATTTTTACAAACACGTGCCTGGCATCCTCACAGGGCTTGGCATCATCGGCACATTTTCGGGCCTGATCATGGGCTTGATCCATTTTGATGTGTCCGATCCAGAAACCACCCAACAGCAACTGAGCTTGCTGGTGCAAACCGTGGGGCAGGCGTTCTGGGTGTCGGCAGCAGCCATCGCACTGGCCATGCTGTTCACCTGGCTTGAAAAGTCACTGCTCACGGCCCGCTATGCCCAGGTCGAAGCCTTGCAACACCAGCTCGACAGCCTGTTTGAAGCCAGCTCAGCAGAGGTCTATCTGGAACGCTTGCTGGCCGCTGCCGAGGCACAAGCCACGGCATCGCAGGACATGCTCCGCGAATTGCGCAAAACACTGAGCGCGTTGAACGCGAAGTGAACGTATCCCCATGCTGCAGCTGAAACCCCCAAGGGCGCGCCGCGCCAAAGACGAAGCCGAAAAACCCTTCTGGATCTCGTTTTCGGACTTGATGACTGCGCTCATGGTGCTGTTTTTGGTGGCCATGGCAGTGGCGCTCATGGGCGTCACGCAAGGGCTGCGCAAGTTGGAGGACAAGCGCAAGGGCCGCGAAGAAGCCATCCATTCATGCCTTGCCCAGATCCAGCAACTCGCCGAAAAACCCGAGTTCAAAGGTGTCAAGGTGCGTGGGCAATCGATCGATTTTGGGCCGCTGGCCGAATTTCGCAAAAACGGCCATGAACTGGGTCCCGAGCGCATGGCATTCTTGCGCAACTTTGTGCCACAAGTGCTCGACGTGGCGCGCGAACCCCAATGCCAAAAATGGCTCAAACGCTTTGTGGTGGAAGGCTTTGCCAGCCAAGAGGGCTCATACCTCTACAACCTGAACCTGAGCTTGGCGCGTTCGCAGCGTGTGCTGTGCGTGCTGCTGGACACCCGTGCCGGTGATGCCCCCAGCCAGGACGACCGCCGACTGATCCGCCAGCTCTTTTTGGTCAGCGGCTCGTCCTTCAATGCCGCCGTACTCGACCACCCTGAAAAAAGTCGCCGGGTCGAGTTGCGCCTCGAATTCAAGGAACTGCGTGAGGACTGCCGAGCGGGCGGACCAGCGTGCGCAAGCACCCCACCGGAGCCCATCCCGTGGGATGAAGATGTCAAATGCCCCCTCACAGCCAAATGACCACGCCGTGCCTGGGCAAGCAATCGGGTTAAGCTGGGGCCGCTCATTGGAGACGCCATGAATGCTCTGACCGGAAATTTCTCACGCTATAGCCCCTGGCTGCTGACGGGCCTGCTGGCCTTGTTGAGCCTGCCCTTTTCTTTGGGTTTTGCCGTTTTTTGCTTGGGCCTGTTCTTGCTGGGCTTGCAAGACTTGAGGCAATCTCAACATGCCGTGCGCCGCAACTACCCACTGACCGGTCGTCTGCGTTACGCCTTGGAA
>JAHECM010000237.1 GCA_024641725.1 Limnohabitans sp.
CAGATCAGCATGGGGGCCTTGTCCCATTTGCCTGCGGCCACGCGCGCGCAGCTTGCGCCGTTTCCAGTCAACGGCCACGGCAGCTTCATCACAGGGGTGCCTTTGCCGGACGGTTCAGGGCCGGGCTGGTACGTGGGCTCCACGTTCGAGCGCGCCTGCACGCAAGCCCTGCTGCGCGACGAGGACCATGCGGCCAACCACGCGCGACTGGCCACACTGATCCCGTCCTTGATCGGGCCCATGCAGCCTGCATTTGGGCTCGATCAGGTCCAAGGCTGGGCCGGGTTGCGCTGCACACTGCCCGACCGCCTGCCCGCTGTGGGGCCACTGCACCTCACGCGGTGGCCGGGCTTGCACGTTTGCGCCGGAATGGGGGCTCGGGGCATCAGCCTGTCGGTGCTGGCGGGCGAGCTGATTGCAGCGCAGCTCGAAGGCGAGCCTCTGGCCCTGCCCTTGTCGCTGGCACAGCACTTGGCCGCCAGCCGGTTTGAGGCCTAGCCGCCGCGTCGCCGATCAGGTCTCAAAACGCTGCACTTCGCGCCGGGTGGCTTCGGCGATTTTGGACAACTCCATCACCGTGGCCGCGATTTCTTCGGAGGCCGAAGCGTTGCTCTGGGCGATGTGGTCGAGGCTGGTCAAATTGACATTGATGGCTTCGACGGCTGAACTTTGCTGCTCCAGCGCCGAGGCGATGCGGCGCAGCATCTCATCGGTGGCCTGCGTCTCTTGCTCGATACCCGCCATGTCCTGACTGACGTCTTGCACCGCCTTGACGGCGCTGTTGGCCTCGTCGACGGCTTGACGCACCAACAAGGCGATCTCTTGCGAGCTCTCTGCGCTGTTGAGCGCCAGTTTGCCCACTTCGTCGGCCACCACAGCAAAACCTTTGCCATGCTCGCCCGCCCGTGCCGCCTCAATGGCGGCGTTGAGCGAGAGCAAATTCGTTTTGTTGGCGATCTTTTCGATCACATCGGTGATCTTGTTGATCTTTTCAGAGTTGGCCGCGATGTTGTTGACGACCTGGACCATGGCCTCCATTTTGTTCATGCTGCCACGCACCAAGGCGAAGGACTGGCGAGATTTTTCTGCCGCTTGCTCGGTGTTGCTGGACACCTCAGACACCGAACTCACGGTCTGACGCACAGCGCTTGCCACTTGCTGAATCGCATCGGTTTGCTGCCGTGCACCGTCCGAAATTTGACCAATCGCGTTGGACGCCTCCCCCGACGCCGCGGCCACTTGGCGCGCGTTTTGGTGGATCGTGGTCATGGCGTTGCGCAAAGCGTCCAGTGACTGGTTGACGTGAGACTTCAGGGCCTCCAACTCGCCTTGCGCTTGGGCGGTGACCCGGCGCAGGAGCTTGCCTTCGGCAACGCCACGCATCACTTCGGTGATGTCTTGGAAGACCAACTGCTGGGCCGCCATGCTCTGGTTGATGTTGAGCTTGAGGCCATCGAGCTCGCCATGCGCATCGGCCGTGACGCGACGGCTGAAGTCGCCCTGTGCCACGCCCTGCATGACGCGGGTGATGTCCTGAAACACCGCCTGCTGAACCTGAATGCTCTGGTTGATGTTGTCTTTGAGCGACTGCAAGTCGCCTTTGGCATCGACAGTCACCCGGCGGTCCAAATGGCCCCGGGCCACTGCGGTCATCACACCAATGATGTCCTGCAAATTGGACTGCAGGGACTTCTGCATTTGAGAGACTTGGTGCAACAACGGGAAGCGCTCGCTGCCCACGGCGTGGCCGTGGTCTGCGAAATCGCCCTCTCCAATGCGACCCGCCAACTCGGCCACCAGAGCCGACTCAACCGCCTCACGGCGCAAGATCAAGGCCATGAAAATCAAAACGCCCGCTTCAAACACCACATAAGCGGCGTGCAGCACGATGAGCCCCAGATGGACTTGCCCAGGCAAAAGCTGCACCCCGCCCATACCCACGTATTGGAGGGCCCCAAAGCCCACATGGTGCACAGCGATCAAGCCCGCTGCAGCCACGATCGGACGCCAGTCGCGGTAGTACAGCAAGAAGGCCAGCAAAGTGAAAATGCCGAAGTGGGTTTCCACGAGCCCGTGGCTGAGCTGAATGGTCAGCGCCGAAAAAACCATCATGGCCATGGCAATGGCCAAGCGAGAGGCCAAGGAGCCGGGCGCTGCGCGGTAAATCAACCAGGGCACCAGCAATGCGGGCACGCCAACGGCGACGCCCATTTCAATGGCCTCTGTGTACACGCTCAGTCCCACACTGACCAAGGTCAAAAACACCATCATCGACAGCATGATGCGGTCGGCGGCAGCGCGTTGTGGCTGAAGGAGTCGTTCGCTGTCCAGAGTGCTGGCGCTAGGGCGCTGGGTCATATCAAGAAGTCCTGCAAATACCGAAAAGGGCCGGATCTTGGAGCACATGCCAAGCCAAAAAAGTCAGGCTGTAGATCACCCACGCCAGCAAAACACCCCACACCCAAGCCGGGCTGGCGCGTCGAACTGCAGACAAATGGGTCAAAGAAAGCTCCAAGAGAAGAACCATCGGGCTGAATACCACGATGGATCAGCTTGCCAAATGACAATACCGAAAAAATTACTAACTTTGACAGTATAGAAGCACTCGTCGGCCCGCATCTCCAAACAGCAAATGCCCCTTGGCGTCAGTTGGACATCGCGTCGCTCAGCAGCAGCAACTCACTTCATGGCGTCTACCGGGCGGCGGGCCTTGACGTAGGCATCGCTGGGTTGGTATTTCTTGCCGTCGGCGTAGCGCCACTGCACCATGGTGCCCTTGCCGCCGCGCTGGTCCAGCAGGCCGACATAGGCCCCCATGGTGGACTGCTGGTCAATGGCGCGAAACTCGGCCGGTCCAAAGGGCGTGCTGAATTTCAGGCCGCGCATGGCGGTGACCAACTTTTCGTTGTCGGTGGAGTTGGCTTTTTTGATGGCCGCAAAGATGGCTTGCAAGGTGGCGTAGCCCACCACCGAGCCGACTTTGGGGTTTTCGTTGAACTTCTTGTAGTAATTAGCAGCGAAGCTGGCGTGTTCTTTGTTGTCGAGCTGGTCCCAGGGGTAGCCGGTCACGATCCAGCCTTTGGGGGTTTCGTCTTTCAGCACTTCCAGGTACTCGGGCTCGCCCGACAGCAGTGACACCACGGGCGTCTTGGGGAACACATTGCGCTGGTTGCCTTCGCGCACCAGCTTGGCCAAGTCCGCACCAAAGGTCACGTTGAAGATAGCGTCGGGCTTGCTGGCCAGGGTGGCCGTCAGTGTGCTGCCCGCGTCGATCTTGCCCTGAGCGGGCCACTGCTCGCTCACAAATTCCACATCGGGGCGCTTGGCCTTGAGCAGCTCCTTGAAGCTGGCCACCGCGCTTTGACCGTATTCGTAGTTGGGCGCAATCGTGGCCCAGCGCTTGGCGGGCAGCTTGGCCGCTTCTTCGACCAGCATGGCCGCTTGCATGTAGGTGCTGGGGCGCAGGCGGAAGGTGTAGCGGTTGCCTTTGTCCCAGACGATGGCGTCGGTCAGCGGCTCGCTCGCCACAAACAGGCGTTTGTTCTTGGCGGCGTGGTCGGCCAAGGCCAGGCCCACGTTGGACAAAAAGCCCCCGGCCAGCACGTCCACCTTCTCTTTGGACGTCAGCTCGATGGCGTGGCGCAGCGCCTCTTCGGGCTTGCCGGCGTCGTCGCGGGCGATGACTTCGACCTTGCGGCCCAGCAAACCGCCTTGGGCGTTGATCTCTTCGACCGCCAACTGCCAGCCTTGCTTGTAGGGCTGGGTGAACTGCGGAATGGCCGAATAACTGTTGATCTCACCAATGCGGATCGGTGTTTGAGCCCAGGCCTGCATGCCGCCCCCCAGGGTCAAGCAAGTGGCCACTGTGAGCAAGCGCAAGGATGCTGGCAACGCCATGGTTCTCTCCAAAAGCCGTGACTCTATCACCAGTGCGACAGCATTTATTTATGCACTTTTTCTGCACCTGGGCAGTGCACCGCGCTCACGGGGGCAGCCTGTCGCCCAGATGTCGGCCAACGCATGGGGCAACTCCAATAATCAGCCGCATGAAACAAACCGATTTGTCCCGAGCGCATGTGGCCTGGATCATGGGGGGCGCTGCTTTGATGCTGAGCCTGGCCATGGGCATGCGCCAGAGTTTTGGCCTGCTGCAGCCGCACATGATCCGCGAGATCGGCATCACGGCGGCCGATTTTTCGCTCGCCATTGCCATCCAGAACATCGTGTGGGGGACCACTCAGCCGTTCATGGGTATCTTGGCCGATCGGCACGGCGCCCGACCCGTCGCTTTGCTGGGCGTGCTGGTGTATGCCCTGGGCTTGGGCTTGGCGCTGACGGCCACATCGGCCTGGAGCGTGACTTTGGGCATGGGCCTGTGCGTGGGCTTGGCGCTGTCGTGCACCGCGTCCAACATCGCCATGAGCGTCACGGCCAAAGCCGTCTCGCCGCTCAAGCGCAGCATGGCCATGGGCTCGGTGTCGGCACTGGGTTCTTTGGGCCTGACCGTGGCCTCGCCCATGGCGCAGCACCTGATCAGCACCTCCGGTTGGCAGGCCGCGCTGGTGGG
>JAHECM010000238.1 GCA_024641725.1 Limnohabitans sp.
GGAAACACCGGCCAAAACACGGGCAGCGCCGCGCCCAAAGCCGACACCCCCACCGCCAGTGTGACCGGGCGACGCAGGCCCACACGGTCGGTGTAGCGGCCTGCAGGCACGGCAATGAAGACTTGGGTCAGGGCAAACAGCGACAACAATGCCCCCACGGCCATGGCACTGAAGCCCTGCTGCAAGGCCAGCAAGGGGGTGGCCATGCGCATGCCCGCCATGGTGGCGTGCAAGAAAATTTGCCCCGAAATCAGCCGCAACAGCTCGCGCTTCATTCGGCCCCTTCGGCATCCGCCAGGTCCGCCGCCCGGCCCCCGACCTCGCCCGGCAGCATGGCCTGGGCCTGCTCGTCGGGCAGCGCATCGACCTGGCGCAAATGGCGGTTGAGCACATTGGTGCGCGTCTGTGCTTGGTCGAGCGTGTTGAGCACGGTTTGGGTTTGGTTGCGCACCTTGGCCAGCACGTCACCGAACTTGCCGAATTCGGTTTTGACCGCCCCCAGCACCTGCCAAACTTCGCTGGAGCGCTTTTCGAGCGCCAAGGTTCTGAAACCCATTTGCAGCGAATTGAGCATGGCCATCAGGGTGGTCGGCCCAGCCAGGGTGACGCGGTGCTCGCGCTGCAAGGCCTCCATCAGGCCGGGGCGGCGCAGCACCTCGGCGTACAAACCTTCGGTGGGCAAAAACATGACCGCAAAGTCGGTGGTGTGCGGTGGCTGCAGGTACTTCTCGGCGATCGACTTGGCTTCAAGCTTGATGCGCGCCTCCAAAGCGCGGGCTGCCAACTCGGCGGCAGCGGCGTCTGCCCGGCCCTGTGCGTCCAGCAGGCGCTCGTAGTCTTCGTTGGGGAACTTGGCGTCGATCGGCAACCACACGGGCTGGCCGTCGTCGCTGCGCCCGGGCAAGCGAATGGCAAAGTCCACCCGGTTTTTGTCGCCCGGTTTGGTGGCCACTTGTTCGGCGAATTGGTCGGGGGCCAGCACCTGTTCGAGCAAAGCGCCCAGCTGTGCCTCGCCAAACATGCCCCGGGTTTTGACATTGGTCAAAAGGTGCTTGAGGTCGCCCACGCCTTGGGCCAGGGTGTGCATTTCTCCCAGCCCTTTGTGGACTTGCTCGAGCCGGTCGGCCACTTGCTTGAAGCTCTCGCCCAAACGGGCTTGCAGCGTGGCTTGCAGCTTTTCGTCCACGGTTTGGCGCATTTCGTCGAGCTTGGCGGCATTGCTTTGCTGCAGCTGGGCCAGCTGGGTTTCCATGGTGCCGCGCATCTCGCTCAGGCGGCGGGCGTTGGACTCGGACAAGGCATTCACCTGCTGGGCCAGGCTGTCGGTCAGGTTTTTTTGCAACAAAGCCAATTGCTGCGCCAGCGCATCGATTTGCTGGTTTTGGGTGCGGGTGGCCTCGCTGCTTTGCTGCAACAGGCTTTGCTGAAACAGGGTCAGCGTCTGCATGGCCTCTTGCCGCCCCTGCACGCCGGACTGGGTGATCTCGGTGCGCAGCTCGCGCTCCAGCCGCTCGGTCTGCGCTTGAATATGGGTCTGCACATGGGTTTGCACATGGGACTGGATCTGGTGCTGCAAGGACTCGAACTGCTGCAGCAACCACGCGTTGTGCGCAGATTTTTCAGCGGCCAAGTGTTCGGCATCTGCCACGCCAGTCGATTTGCCGCGCAGCCACACCGCCAACAACAGCGCCAAGTTCAAGGCCGCCAGAGCCAGCAGGCCCATCCAAACGCCCTCGCTCATGCAGCGGGCCCTGACGGCGTGTTCAAGGGGGTCAGGGCCTGCCCGCGCAGCAAATACGCCATCAAATTGTCGGCGGCCAACTGGGCCATGGCCATGCGTGTTTTGACGGTGGCGCTGGCAATGTGCGGGGTCAGCACCACATTGGGCACCTTCAGCAGCTCGGGGTGAACCGCGGGTTCGCCCTCAAACACATCGAGCCCGGCAGCGGCGATGCGCTTGTCTTTGAGGGCCTGCGCCAGGGCCGCGTCGTCCACGATGCCGCCACGCGCAATGTTGACCAGCGTGGCGGTGGGCTTCATCTGCGCCAGCTCGGCTGCGCCCACGGTGTGGTGCGACTCGGCGCTGTAGGGCACCACCAGCACCACATGGTCAGCGGTTTGCAGCAATTCTTGTTTGGACACGTAACGCGCCTTGCAGTCGGCCTCCAGCTCGGGCGAGAGGCGCGAGCGGTTGTGGTAGACCACGTTCATGCCAAAACCATGCGCGCCTCTGCGGGCAATGCCCTGGCCAATGCGGCCCATGCCCAAAATGCCCAACGTGCTGCCGTGCACCTCGGCCCCGGCAAACATGTCGTAGCTCCACTTGGTCCACTGGCCTGCGCGCAAAAAGTGCTCGCTCTCGGTCATGCGTCGGGCCGTGGCCATGAGCAGGGCAAAGCCAAAGTCGGCGGTGGTTTCGGTCAGCACGTCGGGCGTGTTGGTGGCCAGCACGCCAGCGGCGGTCATGGCGGTCACGTCAAAATTGTTGTAGCCCACTGCCATATTGGCCACGATGCGCAGCTGCGGGTTGGCCTGCAACAGCGCCGCGTCGATGCGGTCACTGCCCGCCGTGAGCGCGCCCACCTTGCCATGCAAGCGGTGGTTCAACTCGGCGGGCGTGAACACCTCGTCGCCCTGGTTGTAGTCCACATCAAACACTTGCTGCAATTGGGCCAGGACTTCAGGAAAGATCGCACGGGCGACCAAGATGGCGGGTTTGTTCATGGTCAAAACGGGTTGTAAAAAGGGGGGATCAAGAGCATCAAGGTGTCAGTGGGTCAACTGGTATTGGGCAATGTAAACAAACGCGCCCGCCAAATAGCCCAGCAAAGCCCAGCCTGAGACCTTTTTGACGTACCACATGAAGTCAATCTTTTCCATGCCCATGGCCGCCACCCCAGCGGCCGAGCCGATGATCAAAATCGAGCCGCCGGTGCCGGCGCAATAAGCCATGAACTCCCACAAAAAGCTGTCTGGTGGGTATTGCGTCAGGCTGTACATGCCCATGGACGCGGCCACCAGTGGCACGTTGTCCACTATGGCGCTGACCAGACCAATGATCATGACGATCAGGTCTTGACGCCCGACCGTGGCGTCCAGCCAACTGGCCACGCCGGTCAAGATGTGCGTGTGCTCCAAGGTGGCCACCGCCAGCAAGATGCCCACAAAAAACAAGATGGACGACATGTCGATGCGGGTCAATGCGTGCACCAGCGTCAAGGGCGCTTTGGCATCCTCGTCCTTGTGGCGGTGCACCAAATCGCCCACCAACCAGAGCACCCCCAAGCCCAGCAAAATGCCCATGAAGGGCGGCAGGTGCGTCCAGGTCTTGAACAGCGGCACGGCCACCAAAATGCCCAAGCCCAAAAAGAACATGAGCTGGCGCTCAAAGGCGGTGGTCTGGCCCTGCCCCTCGTCACCCGACTTGGCCGGAGCCACCACCACTTTGCCGCGCAGGCCCAGCGTGATGACCGCCAGCGGCACCACCAAACTGACCAATGCCGGCAGGAAAACGCCCTTCATGATCGCCAAAGAGGTGATCTGCCCACCGATCCAGAGCATGGTGGTGGTGACATCGCCAATGGGCGACCAAGCGCCGCCCGCGTTGGCCGCGATGATGATGATGCCGGCAAAAAACAAGCGGTCCTCGCGCTTGTCGAGCAACTTGCGCATCAGGGACACCATGACGATGGTGGTGGTCAGGTTGTCCAAAATCGAGCTCAAGAAAAACGTCACCAGCCCCACCAGCCACATCAGGCTGGCCAGTTGGGTGGTTTTGATGCGGGACGTCAGCACCTCAAAGCCGTTGTGGGCATCCACCACCTCCACGATCGCCATGGCCCCCATCAGGAACAACACAATCTGGGCGGTGGACATGAGCGACTCGCCCAACTGCTCTCCCAGCGCTTGGGGGTCACCCAAGCCCAGCGCATAAACGGTCCAAAGCACGCCTGCCGCCAGCAAGGCCGTGGCGGTTTTGTTCACTTGCAGTGGGTGTTCAAGCGCAATGGCCGCGTAGGCCAGCACAAAGACGACAACGAGAAGGGTCAACATGGACTTTTCTTTCTTTCAAGGGGGCTCAGGCGCCCTGTTCAATCTCAAACACTTGCTTAAGGTAAGCCAGGTATTTTTCATCGTCGCACATGCCTTTGCCAGGCGTGTCTGACAACTTGGCGACGGGCTGGCCATTGCAGCGGGTCATTTTGATGACGATTTGCAGTGGCTCGTAACCCAAGTCATTGGTCAGGTTGGTGCCCACGCCAAAGGCCAATTGGCAACGCCCCGCAAACTGCTGGTACAGCTCGATGGTGCGCGGAACCGTCAAGCTGTCGCTGAAGATGAGGGTTTTGGTTTTGGGGTCCACCCGGTTGCGGCTGTAGTGGTCGATCATGCGTTCACCCCACAAAAATGGGTCGCCACTGTCGTGGCGTGCGCCGTCAAAGAGCTTGCAAAAGTACAGGTCAAAGTCGCGCAAAAAGGCGTTCAGCCCATACACATCGCTCAGCGCGATGCCCAAGTCGCCCCGGTACTCTTTGGCCCAGGACTCGAAAGC
>JAHECM010000240.1 GCA_024641725.1 Limnohabitans sp.
AGCACATAGCTGGCCCGGGCGAACACGTCTTCGGGCATGAGCTTGACGCCTTTGGGCAGCAAGGCGTGCAGCTCGATGAAGCTTTTGACGGCGGTGAACAAGCCGTCGCGCAGGCCGCTGTCGTGCGTGCCGCCCGCGCTGGTGGGGATCAGGTTGACGTAGCTCTCGCGCACCGGTGCGCCCTCTTCGGTGAAGGCCACGGCCCAGGCCGCGCCCTCGCCTTCGGCAAAGCTGTCGTGGTTGCTGTCGGCATAGCCCTCGCCCGCAAACAGCGGGATCACCGGGTCCGCGCTCAGGGTCTGGCTCAGGTAGTCGCCCAAGCCGCCTTTGTATTGCCAGGTCTGGGTTTCTTTGGTTTTTTCGTTGACCAGGCTCACGCTCACGCCGGGCATGAGCACGGCTTTGCTGCGCAAGAGGTGCACCAACTCACCCAAAGGCAAAGCGGGCGAATCGAAATATTTGGCGTCGGGCCACACGCGCACGGTGGTGCCTTGTTTGCGGTCGCCCGCGGCTTGCGACCGCGACACCAGCGGCTCGATCACGTCACCGCCCGAGAACACCAGGGTGGCCACTTGGCCTTCGCGGTGGCTGCTGGCTTCCAGGCGTTTGGCCAGCGCGTTGGTCACGCTCACACCCACGCCGTGCAGACCGCCCGAGAAGCTGTAAGCGCCGCCCTTGCCCTTGTCGAACTTGCCGCCCGCGTGCAAGCGGGTAAAGACCAGCTCGATCACCGGCGCGTTTTCTTCAGGGTGCATGCCAAACGGGATGCCGCGCCCGTCGTCCTCGATGCCCACCGAGCCGTCGGCGTGCAGGGTGACTTTGATCTTTTTACCGTGCCCAGCCAGCGCCTCGTCGGCGGCGTTGTCCAACACCTCTTGGATGATGTGCAGCGGGTTGTCGGTGCGGGTGTACATGCCCGGGCGTTGCTTGACGGGCTCCAAGCCCTTCAGGACGCGAATCGAGCTTTCGGAGTAATCGCTGGGGGTTTTGACAGTTGTTGAGGTCACCATGGGCGGCGATTGTAGAGGGATTTCCCACCCAATACTGGATAAATCAACAGCTCACCCCTGACCCACGCGGCAAGCCCCCACCGGCTGTGCCTGGCGCAGATGGGTACCATTGGCCGCATGCACGGAACCGAAGCCCCCTCCCCCTGGGTCCAACGTTGGACACCTTTGATCGCCCCTCGCAGCGCGGTACTCGACCTCGCCTGCGGCGCGGGTCGGCACATGCAATGGCTGGCCACGCACGGGCACCGGCCCACTGGCGTGGACCGCTCGGCAGAGGCCTTGGCGCTGGCACAGGCCCACGGGCAGACGCTTTTGGCCGACATCGAAAACGGCCCTTGGCCACTGATGCAGCAGGTCTTTGGGGGGGTGGTCGTGACCCATTACCTCTGGCGGCCCTTGTGGCCTCAGATTTTGGCCAGTGTCGCCGCCGGTGGCGTGCTGATTTACGAAACCTTTGCCCAAGGCAACGAGACGGTGGGCAAACCCTCTCGGCCCGATTTTTTGCTGCGCCCCGGCGAATTGCTTCAGGTCTGCCAGGCCGCCGGGCTGCGGGTGGTGGCTTATGAAGATGGTTTTCTGGCGGCCCCAGACCGTTTTGTGCAGAGAATCGCAGCGGTTCGAGAAGCCCAAGACGGCCCACTGCACACCTGGCCGCTGGCCTGAACGCATGGCTTACGAGGGTATTTTCTCAGACCGGGCCGAAGCTTGGGGGGCCTTCCCTCGTTAGAATGCAATTTTCAGTCTCAAGACCCCCCACATGACCAGCACTCCTCGCCCCATCAAGGGCAGCATTCCTGCCCTGATCACCCCCATGCTCGACAGCGGCAAAGTGGATTACCCCACCTTGCGAAAACTGATCGATTGGCATGTGGCCGAAGGCACGGACGCTCTGGTGATTGTGGGCACCTCGGGCGAATCCCCCACGGTGAACGTGGATGAACACGAAGAAATTCTGCGCGTTTCGGTCGAGCAAGCGGCCAAGCGCATCCCCATCATTGCCGGTTGCGGCGGCAACTCGACTGCCGAGGCCATCGAACTCGCCAAATTTGCCGAGTCCATCGGCGCCGATGCACAGCTGCAAGTGGTGCCCTACTACAACAAGCCGACGCAAGAGGGCCTGTTCCAGCATTTCAAATCGATCGCTGAAGCCACGCCCAAGTTGCCCGTGATTTTGTACAACGTGCCCGGCCGCACCGTGGCCGATCTGCAGCACGACACCGTGCTGCGTCTGGCGCAAGTGCCTGGCATCATCGGCATCAAAGAAGCCACCGGCAACATCGAGCGCGCACAGTGGCTGATCCGCGATCTGCCCAAGTCGTTTGCGGTGTTCTCGGGCGACGACCCGACCGCGGTGGCCCTGATGCTGGTCGGCGGCGCTGGCAACATCAGCGTGACGGCCAATGTGGCCCCGCGACTGATGCACGAGTTGTGCGAGGCCGCCACGCGTGGCGACATTGCCACGGCCATGAGGATCCAGTTTCAACTGATGCCGGTGCACAAAAACCTGTTTGTGGAAGCCAACCCGATTCCCGTCAAGTGGGCCATGAACCGCATGGGCCTGTGTGGCCCGGCCCTGCGGCTGCCGCTGACCGAGCTGTCCGAAGGACAGCGCCCCGTGGTCGAAGCGGCCCTCAAAGCCAGCGGCTTGCTGTAACTCTTTTATCCAAGGACTCCTCTGTGAAGCGTTCAGTTTCGACCCCTGCCCTGACTGCGGTGGCCATTGCCGCCCTGCTCTCGGGCTGCTCCGCCCTTGAAGAAGACAAGGTCAATTACAAAAGCGCCACCAAGGCCATCTCCAAACTCGACATTCCGCCCGATCTGACGCAACTGCGCAAAGACTCGCGTTATGCCCTTGAAAGCAATTCCGCCACCGCCTCTGGCTTTGCGGGCGCGGCCCAAAAAGTCGCTGACGCAGGCACCGCCACCAACGCCATGGGCGATGTGCGCATGGAGCGCTCTGGCGCGCAGCGCTGGCTGGTGGTTTCGCGTCCGGCCGACAAAATTTGGGAGCCACTCAAAGAGTTTTGGATCAGCAATGGCTTTGTCCTCTCTACCGACGCCCAAGACCTGGGCATCATGGAGACCGACTGGGCCGAAAATCGCGCCAAGATTCCGCAAGACTTCATCCGCAAAACGCTGGGCAAGGTGCTCGACAGCCTGTACTCCAGCGGCGAGCGCGACAAGTTCCGCACCCGTGTGGAGCGCAATGCCCAAGGCAGTGTCGAGATTTATGTGACCCACCGCGGCATGGTCGAGAACTACAAGGACGCCAGCAAAACCCAAACCATCTGGCAACCCCGCGCCACCGATCCCGAGCTGGAAATTGAATTCCTGCGTCGCATGATGGTCAAGCTCGGCGCATCCCCAGAGCAGGCCAAAGTGGCCGATGCGGGCCAGCCGGCCTCGCAAGCGCTGGCCGTGGTGCTTGTGGATGGCCGCCCCGGTCTGAAGCTCAGCGACGACTTGGACCGCGCTTGGCGCAAAACTGGCGTGGCCCTGGACCGTTCAGGATTTACCGTCGAAGACCGCGACCGCAGCAAAGGGGTGTATTTCGTGCGCTATGTACCACCCGGCACGAGCACCGAAGAACCCGGCTTTTTTGCCAAATTGTTCAGCAGCAAGCCCGCCGCTGGGCCCGAGCTGACGCGTTACCGCATCCGCCTGGAAGCCCAAGACAGCGCCTCCTGGGTGCGCGTGCTCAACAGCGAAGGCCAGCCTGACAACTCAGAAAACGCTCAAAAGATCTTGAAACTCTTGGCCGCTGAACTGCGCTGAAGCCGTCGGAAACGCCCACAAAAAAACCCGCCGAAGCGGGTTTTTTTTGTGCCCCCCGGCCCATGAGGCCCGGGGAATGCAGCCAAAATTACTTGGCAGCAGGGGCATCAGCGGCTGGAGCAGCAGCAGATGCGTCAGCAGCTGGAGCGGCTGCAGGAGCAGAAGCTTCCACGGCTGGAGCTGGAGCTGCTGGAGCAGCGGCTTCTTCTTTTTTACCGCAAGCGGCCAAAGCAGCAGCAGCGATCAGGGCGGCCAGAACGAGGGACTTGTTCATTTTGATGTTCCTAAAAGGGGGTGAAAAACAATTTCCGGAAATTGTCGAGCAGCCTGAAAGACTGCCAGACTGAGCCAAAAGCACTCGAGTTTTTTTATGCTCAGTCCTGAATTATAGCGTTTTCCCTGATCACCGTATTTGCCTGGCGTATCCACTCGAACCAAACTGACGCCAAACCTTCAAACAGGCAGCCTCTAGGGAAAATCCTTAGTGGGTTTGCAACCAACCGGCATCGGCCCACACCCGCAGCGCATCCCGCGCAGCATCGCTCAATTGGCGCACCTGCGCCCCTGGCAAAATCCGCGCATCGGCCAAGGCTTTGAGCCCCTTGGCATCGCGCCCCGCCACTTTGAAGCTCTCGCCGTTGATGTACAGGTGTTTGGCGTCGTACATCATGCGGGTGCGTCGGTCGAGCACAACGCCTTGCAACACATCCGCTTGGCTGTCGCCTTCGTCAAACCAAACATGGGCTTTGGGGGTGGTCAGGTATTC
>JAHECM010000241.1 GCA_024641725.1 Limnohabitans sp.
TGTCTTGCTGCGCAGCGGGCCATGTGTTGGCCGGGGCCAAGCGGTAGGTCATGTTGACGCCCACCATGCCTTGGCGCACGGCCCACAGCATGATGTTGTCGTAGAAGGGGCTGTCACCGGTGCGGCGCTCGCCGCGCATGAACGCACCGCCGTGCACGAACACCAACACGGCTTGATTGGCTTGCCGTTTGTCAGCGGTGAACACGTCAAGCAGGTTCCGGGCGTCGCTGCCATAGCGCACGTCACGGCGCACCTGCACGCCGGCATAGGGCTCGCGCTCGGCCAAAGGGGCGTACAGTTTTTCCGTCGGTGGCGGCGCAACGACGGGGCCAATTTTGGCCAGCTCTGATGCGATCTGCGGCGCAACGGCAGTGGGCAGTTCAACTGTTTTAGAAGTAGGCCCTGAGGCACACCCGACCAAAGCCAAAGACATCAGGATTCCACTAACGATACGCATGGCAAGAACTCCAGTTGAAACAATTGGGTGATGTGCACCTTTGGGATGCGACTGTGGCGCATGATGCGGCCCGCTTGAAGAATTCACAGAAGCGTTTCAATAGTCGTACTGATAGCACTACCGATCAAACCTTCGCCAAGTGCTGTTTGGCCAGTTCCACGTACCAGTCTAAACACCCCGGGTTGGCCATGGCGTCTTTGTTGACCACTTTTTCCAAAGGCTGACCGAGCATGAGTTTCTTGATCGGCAGCTCCTGCTTTTTGCCCGACAGGGTGCGCGGGATCTCGGCCACCTGGAAGATGTCGTTCGGGATAAAGCGCGGGCTGAGCGCGACCTTGATGGCGTTGTTCAGCTTGTCTTTGATCGCGTCGCCCAGCACGATGCCCGGGCGCAGCACCACAAACAGCGGCATGTAGCTTTCTTTGCCCAGGTATTCCAGGTCCACCACCATCGAGTCCACCACCTCGGGCAAGGCTTCGACGGCGCTGTACAGCTCGCTGGTGCCCATGCGCAGGCCGTAGCGGTTGATGGTGGCGTCGCTGCGGCCAAAGATCACGCAGCCTTCGCCCTCGCCTTGGGCGTTGCCAATGCGCAGCCAGTCGCCGTGTCGCCAGACGCCGCCCATGCTGGCCGGGCCGTCGCCGCCGCCGGGTTGGCGGCCGTGGCCTGCGGGGTACATCTCAAAGTAGCTAGACAAGTAGCGGGCGTTGTCTTTGTCGCCCCAAAAAAACAGCGGCATGGACGGGATGGGCTGGGTGCAGACCAGCTCGCCGACTTCGCCTTGCACGGGCAAGCCGGCTTCGTTCCAGGACTCGACGGCTGCGCCGAGCATGCGGCACTGCATGACGCCGGGCTCTTGCGGCAGCTCGCGGTGGCCGCCCACAAAGGCGCCCGCAAAGTCGGTGCCGCCGGAGATGTTGCACCACCAGATGTCGGTGCCGATATTTCTGAATTGATCGGTGCCCCAGGTCTGCGTTTCGGGGGAAAGCGGGGAGCCGGTGGTGCCCAGGGCGCGGATCAGCGACAGGTCGCCGCAGCGCAAGAGGTCCACGCCCGCCTTTTGGCAGTTGGCAAAGTAGGCCGCGCCTGCGCCAAAGAAGGTGACTTTTTCTTCAGACGCCATGCGCCACAAGATGCCCCAGTCGGGGTTGTCTTTGGTGCCACCGGGGTTGCCGTCATAAATGACGCAGGTCACGCCGTTGAGCAGGCCGGCCACTTGCGCGTTCCACATGACCCAGCCGGTGGAGCTGTACCAGTGAAAGCGTTCGCCCAAGCTGTTGGGGTGGTAGCTGCAGCCCACGTCGTTGTGCAAAATTTTGTTGGCCAGCGCCACGATGACGGTGCCGCCATGCCCGTGCACGATGGGCTTGGGCAAGCCGGTGGTGCCGCTGGAGTAAACGATCCACAGCGGGTGGTCAAAGGGCAGCCACATCGGCTCAAAAGCCTGCACGTCGGCGTCGTCACGGGCAGTGACGGCGGACAGCGGTGTGCTGGCGGCCACGTCGCACTGGGCGATGTCCACCGTGCCCAAGTTGTCATGGATGATGACAAGCTGCACGCTGGGCAGGGCGTCTTTGAGTTCTTGCACCACGCCCATGCGGTCAAAGTCGCGGCCGCCGTAGCTCACGCCGTCCACGGCGATCAGCACCTTGGGCTCGATTTGTTTGAAGCGGTCGAGCACAGCATTGGTGCCCATGTCGGGCGCACAAATGCTCCACACGCCGCCGACACTGACGGTGGCCAAAAACGCCACCATGGCCTCGGGGATGTTGGGCAAATACGCGGCCACGCGGTCGCCCGGTTGCACGCCTTGGGCTTGCAGGTGCAGGGCCAGCGCAGCCACTTGGCGGCGCAGCTCGGGCCAGCCCATTTCGCGGCGCAAGCCTTTTTCATTGAGGCTGATCACCGCAGGCAAACCGGCCGCGTGGGCGGGCTGCGCGTGGCGCAGCACCTGGTGTGCATAGTTGGTCTTGGCGCCAGGAAACCACTTGGCACCGGGCATGACGTTGTTGGACAGCACCGCCGTGTGCGGCGTGGGGGACTGCATTTCAAAATAGTCCCAAATGCTTTGCCAAAACCCGTCCAAGTCGCTGACCGACCAGCGCCACAAGGCGTTGTAGGTCTCAAAGCTCAGACCTCGCTGGTCACGCAGCCAGTTTTGGTACAGCCGAATTTGGGGGACGTAAGGGGCGAATGGGGCGGGGTTGGTGCTCGTCATGGGGTGGAGCGTAGCAGCGGCCATGCGCCTGTGTCACGCCCTGCAAGCCCAAATATGCGCACCTTGGTGACAGGCGATGGTGTGCTCAGGGCTGCACCGTTTCGCAACGGCCTTGCCCCGATGCCTGCCCACGAAAGTCACTGCGCCAGATGCCTTGCAGCACATCGAGCTGAATGCGTTCGTTGTCCATGGCGGTGACCAAGCCATTGGCTTGGAGAGAAAAACTGTAGGGGGCCAAGCCATCGATGCGCACGGCCTCAATGGTTTAGCCGTCCCAGACCACCTGCACCTCACGCACCCAAGTGCTGCGGGCGGGCATGTAGGCCACCGCGCAAGACAGCGTGACCGTTTGCGAGGCGGCTTGCGCTTGCAAGGTGCAAAACCATGCCAAGAGGGCGAGGCAGCGCGTCAAGCTGCGTCCTTGCCGGCGCTCATGCGCTGGCTTTTCCAGTACACGTCGTCGCCGCCGTTCATGCGGTTGAGCACACGGGCCAACACAAACATCAAATCCGACAGGCGGTTGAGGTACTGGCGAGGGGTGTCGTTGAGGGCTTCTTCGTTGCCCAGGGCCACCACCTCGCGCTCAGCGCGGCGGGCCACGGTGCGGCACACATGGGCCTGCGCGGCGGCGCGGTTGCCTGCGGGCAAGATGAATTCTTCGAGCTTGGGCAGCTGGGCATTGTGGTGGGCCAGTGCGTCGTCCAGCGCCACGACCGCCTCGGCCTTGAGCAGCTCAAACCCCGGGATGGACAGCTCACCGCCCAGGTTGAACAACTGGTGCTGGATCTCGACCAACAGCGCGCGCACGTCGGACGGCATGTCCTCGCACAGCAGCAAGCCGAGGTGAGAGTTCAGCTCATCCACGTCGCCCATGGCACGCACGCGCAAGCTGTTTTTAGACACGCGCTGGTTGTTGCCCAAGCCGGTGGTGCCGTTGTCGCCGGTGCGGGTGGCGATTTGTGTGAGTCGGTTGCCCATGTTGCCAATCTTTGGAATGAATGTATTTTCTGTGCTTATTGTCCGGTATGCGTCCACGTTCTGTCTGACAAAGGACAAGCAAGCGCATTGCATCCGCTTAAACTGCCAATAAATGTACCGATCAGCGATGCCAGTCACGCAAGGAGCCCCCATGAACGCCCCCACCCCCACCGCCCACCTGGCCCCCGAAGTTGCGCAGCGCGCCATTCCGGAGGGCTTCATCGACGCCCTGAAAGCCCGCTTTGGCGACAACTGCTCCACCGCGCTGGTGATCCGCGAGCAGCATGGGCGCGACGAGTCGGCCTTCACGCATGTGCCGCCACCGGCTGCGGTGGTGTTCACCGAGTGCACACAAGACGTGGCCGATGCGGTCAAGCTGTGCGCGCAACACCAAGTGCCCGTGATCCCGTTTGGCGTGGGCTCTTCGCTCGAAGGGCATTTGCTGGCGGTGCAAGGCGGCATCAGCATCGACCTGATGCGCATGAACAAAGTGCTGGCCATCAACGCCGAAGACCTCACGGTCACGGTGCAGCCGGGCGTGACGCGCAAGCAACTGAACGAAGAGATCAAATCGACCGGCTTGTTCTTCCCGATCGACCCCGGTGCGGACGCGACGATTGGCGGCATGAGCGCCACGCGCGCCAGTGGCACCAACGCCGTGCGCTACGGCACCATGCGCGAGAACGTGTTGGCGCTCGAAGTGGTGACCGCTGCGGGCGAGGTGATCCGCACCGGCACCCGCGCCAAAAAGTCGAGCGCCGGTTACGACCTGACGCGCCTGATGGTGGGCAGCGAGGGCACGCTGGGCGTGATGACCGAGATCACTGTGCGCCTGTACCCGCTGCCCGAAGCGATTTCGGCCGCCATCTGCTCCTTCCCGAGCATCG
>JAHECM010000249.1 GCA_024641725.1 Limnohabitans sp.
GGTGCTTGTGCTTTGGCCAGGAAGGCTTGCGCAGGCGATCGGGCCAGCCATGTCAGGCCATGGCACCTTGCAAAAATGAGGAAAGCTGGAACACCGAGTTCGGTGCAACGGGAAACCACCCCGTGGGCTTGGGGCCAATGCCCAAGCTCAGACGCGAGGGTGCAGGCCGGGTGTCCCAGGCGGGGTCCGTTTGAACGAACTCGCCGATGGACTGGGCACTCAGGTGTTGTTTGACCGCCTTGTGCAGGGATTCTTCGAGCGCGTGCGTGAGCCGGGCATCGCTGGTGGGCGGCGCTTGCGTCTCTTCGGGGGTGCCCACGGCATGGACGACCTCCCAAACGGAGATGTGATCGGGGTGGCGTGCCATGCTGTAGCCCCCGCCAGGCCCGCGCACTGAATGCACAAAACCGGCGGCTTTGAGCGCCACCATGATGGTTTCAATGTGAGAAATGGAGATGCCCAAGCGCTGCGCGAGCGCATGCGTTGTCACCAGCGCCCCCGGTGGGGTCGAGCCCACAGAGATCAAGACATCAATGCACAACTGGGTTTTTTTGCTGATCATTGTTGAGGTATTGAAAGGTTTATTGGAGATTTTCACCATCATAAAACTGGACAAGATAAAATAATGAATAGAAAAGCAAAATTTATCTGTTCATAACCTACTCAAAAAAGCGCGCATGACCGACATCCCCAAGCCATTGCACAAAATCGGGGCTGTCTCTAGCCTCAGCGGCGTGCCCGTGCCGACCTTGCGCGTTTGGCAAACGCGCTACGGCGCATTCAGCCCCGCCAAATCAGGCGGCAGCCACCGCCTCTACAAAGACGAAGACGTGTTGCGCGCGGGCTTGCTGCGCCGACTGACCGCCAGTGGCCACGCCATCAGCACCGTGGCGCACCTGGAGGCGTCCGAACTCAGCGCATTGCTCAACCGGCAAATCCGCACCACAGACAGGGCCAACCGACCCCAGTCCGAGCCCCGGTCCGTGAGCGTGGCTGCTGTGGGTTTGGCGCTGGCCGAAAGGCTGCAATCGCGGCCATTTTTGCAAGGCATTGACGGCGTGCAGTTGCAAGTCACAGACGCTGGGCCGGAGCTGGCTGGGGCGGACTTGACCGGCTTGACCGGTTTGAGCGCCAGTCCAGACATCTTGATCGTGCGGGTCAACTCACTGCAAATGGCCGCCCACACGGCGCTGCGCCGCTTGATCGATGCACACGCCATTGGGCAAGCCATCGTGCTGTACAGCTACGGCCAAGACCGCGTCATTGCGGCCCTCAAGATGGCCGGTGTGATCGTGCGCAGAGAACCCGTCACCGACGCTGAACTGGCCGACTTGGTCAACGCTGTGTTGCTGGTGACGCCCCACACGTTGTCGGGGCTGGCGCAGCCGGGCGTCATGATTCCACCGCGCAAATATTCAGACCAAACCTTGATGCAAATGGCCGGCATATCCACCAACGTCTTGTGTGAATGCCCTCGGCACGTGGCCGAGCTGATCGGCCAACTGGCCAGCTTTGAGCAATACAGCCAAGAGTGCCTGAACACGCAAAGCGAAGACGCGCACCTGCACGCCCAGCTGAGCGCCATCTCGGGCTCAGCCCGAGCGCTCTTTGAACGCGCCTTGGAGCTGGTGGCCGACCACGAAGGCATTGTTCTGGCGCAACGCTGAGGCCAACGACCCATGAGGCACCGTGCAATTTTTGTGCTGCTGGCACTCATGGGGTTTTGGGTGCCTCTGAGCCATTTGGAAACCCAAGCCGCTGACGACAGCTGGTTGTTGCTGCTTGACGGACGCCCCATCGACGTTGTGGGCTACTTCTCTGAAAAGTACACCACTCTGACCCGCGATTGCAGCCGTGTGCGCCGCCTTGAGGACCGGGAACCGCTGCATGCCGCCGCGCGTGAAGTCATTGGGCATTACAGCCCACCGGACTCCCAGTCGGTCCAGCTGCTGCAGGTGGCGCAACTTGGCCATTGGCTGCTGGTGCAGGCCAAGTTCAACACCTTGCAGGCCGCTGTGGTGGTGGTGTCTGAATCGGAGCGGGGCCTCACGATTCCCGAGGGCGGCGTGTGGAGCGGCGCGACCCATCCGTTTCGGCCTGCCCCCACCATTCGGCGCTACTTGCACCACCGAGTGCCAACCGTTCCCCGTGAGCTCATTGATTGCATGCAACTTGAAAGCGAATTCACCCATGCTGCCCCCAACACCCCCAGAACCCTCAACATCCACCAGCTTGCAGGGCCTGACTGAAGGCGACGTCTCGGCGGTGATTCAGATGGCCTGGGAAGACCGCACCACCTTTGAGACCATCCAAGAGCGGATGGGCTTGTCCGAGCCCCAAGTTGTGCGGCTCATGCGCCAAGCGCTCACGCCCCGGTCATTCAAGCTGTGGCGCACGCGCATGAAAGGGCGCGTCACCAAACACCGCGCGCTGAGAAACCCGGCCATGAAATTCAGCGACCCCCACATCGCTGACCACCGCCGACCCCATGCCTGATACGCCTGCTGCCCTATGGCCAAGCTCAAGCCGCCCGGCCTGACTTGGCCACCTGCACCAAGGCAGGCAACACCAGCGCCCAGACCAGGGCCATCGCGGCGCTGTGCGTGGCCGTCACGTCCAGCGTGGCCGCGCCCAAGTTGGCGCCCGCGTAATAGGTCAATGGCCCCCAAATGGCTCCCAACACCCCCGCCACCCAACGCGCTTGCGTCTGCAAAAAAGCCAAGGACGAGTTCAAGGTCAGGCCAAACACCCCCCACAGCGCCCACAGCCAAAATGGGCTCAAACCGGCCCACGACGCGCCAGCAAAGTGGACGACCCCGGCCAATTGCAGCAGGCTGTCGCTTGGGCCATGCCCAAGGCCATGGCCCAAGCGACAGGGCGAGCCTCTTGAGCGCGCGCCGTGCTGAACCGAAGATGCACGCCCCCCACAACACAGCAGTAGGCCGTGGCCGCCCACGCCTGGCCATGGCCTGCGCCCAGCATGCAAGCCCACCATGCGGACTGAAAGCCAAGCGCGTTGAAGATTTTGTACATGGGGGCGATTTTAAAGCACTGTTTATACATCCAGTATATTCGGCGCCATGATCGCCAAAACTGTCAGTGGCCCCCAAGCTGTTCACGTCCCCGACGCCCCCGTCTGGCTGCCGCTGTGCGGCTGGAAGGTGCCTGCCGGCTTTGCCTCGCCAGCGGGCGACCACACCCGCAAGCGCATCGACCTCAACGAACACCTGATCCGCAACGCCGAGGCCACCTTTGTCTTCAAGGTCAAGGGCGACTCCATGATCGACATCGGCATCTACGAAGGCGACGCCCTGCTGATCGACCGCTCCATCGAGCCCAAGCACGGCAGCATCGTGCTGGCCGTGCTCAACAACGACTTCACCGTCAAACGCCTCCACCGGCGCGGCGGCGTCGTCAAGCTCGTGCCAGAAAACAAAATCTACCCCACCATCGTGGTCAAGGAGGAGGAAGAATTCTCCATCTGGGGCGTCGTCACCTACAACCTGCACAAGCTGTACTGAACCCCATGGCCCCCACAGAACCGCCAGCCCCGGCGCACCCGATCGACCCCGACTCACTGGCCGCCTTGCCACGCACTTGCGGCGTCTACATCTTTCAAGGCGCAGGCACGCTGCCCACCTACATCGGCAAAAGCGTGGACATCCGCAGCCGCGTGCTGGCCCACCTGCGCGCGCCAGACGAGGCGGCAATGATCGCCCAGTCCCGCCGGGTGGACTGCATCGAAACAGCGGGCGAGATCGGCGCGCTCTTGCTGGAGGCCCGCTTGATCAAGCAGCAAAGCCCGCTGTTCAACATCCGGCTGCGGCGCTTGCGCCAGCTGTGCACCCTGCAATTGACCGAAAGCGCGCAAGGCCTGCACCCCGAAGTGGTCACCGGCCACACCGTGGCCGTGGGCCAAACCGACGGCCTGTACGGGCTGTTCAGCTCCGTGCATGCGGCGCACAGCAAACTGCGCGAGCTGGCCGATCCACACCGCCTGTGCCTGGGCCTCTTGGGGCTCGAAAAAATCAGCGCGCGCGGCTGCTTTGGGCTGCAAGTCAAAACCTGTTTGGGCGCCTGCGTGGGCCAAGAAAGCCGCACCGCGCACGACCAGCGCCTGCTCGCGGCGCTGCTGGACCTCAAGGTGCACGCCTGGCCCTACGCGGGCGCGGTGGATCTGGTCGAACAAACCGGCGACTGGGTGCAGCGCCACCGCATCCAAGACTGGCGCTACCTGGGCACATGGTGCTCGCGCACCCAGACGCACGACGCGCATGCCGCCCACAGCTTTGACCTGGACACCTACAAAATCTTGGTCAAACCCATCATGATGGGCACCGCCAAAATCGAGCCCGTGATCGAGCCCCGTCCCGTGGTCGAGCCCCTATGAAACAACAGCTGGCGCTGGTGGACTGCAACAACTTTTATGTCAGCTGCGAGCGCGTTTTTCGGCCCGACCTGGCCAAGGTGCCGGTGGTCGTGCTGTCCAACAACGACGGC
>JAHECM010000254.1 GCA_024641725.1 Limnohabitans sp.
GGCGGAATGCTGGCAATCAGGTGGCGCACATCGGCCACGGCCAAGCCGGTGCGCAGGGCAATGCGCTGGGCCAGCGGCTCGGGTTCGATCTGCCCCAGGTCAAACAAGGCCCAGTCGGCATCGGGGTGAAAGGTCTGAAAAATCGCGCTGGCCCATTCGCGGGCCACCGCCTCGCTGCGCACCCGGTCGGGAAAGATCTCTTGCAGCAGCACCAAGGGCTGCCAGCGAAACACCACACCGCCCAAATCAAACACCACATCTTGACTCTCGTCATGGCTCACGCTGTTGCTCATGCTGTTGCTCATGTCTTTGCTCACGTTCTTGTCCTGTTCAAACCGCCACCACCGAAACACCCCGCCCCGGCAAGCTCAAGGCCAGCACCTGGCCCCAACGCCAGTCGCGGTCCACCTCGGGCGAGACCACAAACACCGGACCCAGCTCGGTGTCCAAACTCAGCTCCACAAAGCTGCCCAAATACGCCCATTGCCGCAGCGTGGCCAACAAGCTGTTGGGCAAGGCTTCGCCCGCCATCAACTCGCGCCCGACCAACCAAGCTTCGGGCCGCACCGCCGCCCGCACCGGCCCCGGGGCCAGCGCGTGGCGCGGCAGCAAGCGCAAAGGCCCCAGCAGCACCGCGCCGTCCGGCTGCGACTGGCCGTCAAACAGCACCGCCTCCCCCATGAAGCCGGCCACAAATGCCGAGCGGGGGCGCTCGTACAGGTCTTGTGGCGTGCCCGCCTGGGCAATGCCGCCCGCCTCCATGACGATGATCTGGTCGCTCACGGCCAGCGCCTCGCTTTGGTCGTGCGTCACATAGGCCACTGTGAGGCCCAGGCGCTGCTGCAGTTGGCGGATTTCGTCGCGCATCGACCGACGCAGGCGGGCGTCCAGGTTGGACAGCGGCTCGTCAAACAGCAAGACCGAGGGCTCCAGCACCAGCGCCCGAGCCAGGGCCACGCGCTGCTGCTGCCCGCCCGACAGCTCGCTGGGCAAACGTTGGGCATAGCCGTCCAAGCCCACTTGCGCCAGGCTGTGCAGGGCGCGCTCTTGTGCCTGGGCCTTGGGCACGCCGCTCACGTCCAGCCCGTAGCGCACGTTGCCGATCACGTCCATGTGCGGAAACAGCGCGTAGCTTTGGAACACCATGCTCACATTGCGCTCCGACGGGCCCAGGTGCGTGACGTCCACCCCGTCCATCAAGATGCGCCCGCACGTGGGCGCTTCGAGCCCCGCGATCATGCGCAGCGTGGTGGTTTTGCCGCAGCCCGAGGGCCCGAGGATGGTGGTGAGGCTGCCCTTGGGCACGATAAAGTCAATGCCTTTGACCACCAGCGGTGCGTCAGCACCGCCATAGCGTTTGCTGACTTGTTGGAATTGAATGCCCATGGCTTGGCAGTCCTTGTTTCAGTGGGGCGCAGCAACGGGCGTGCGACGCCCCAACTGCCGCTGCCCAACCAGTTGTTGAATGCCCCAGGTGACGGCCGACATGAGCAGCATCAGCACCGTGCAGTAAGCCAGCGCCACGCCGTAGTCGCCATTGCCCACGCGGCCAATGATGTAGGTGGTGGCCAGCTCGTACTGCGCGGTGACCAAAAAGATCACTGCCGACACCGTGGTCATGGAGCGCACAAAGCTGTAGACCAAGGCAGCCACCAAGGCGGGCTTGAGCAGCGGCAAAACCACCCGGCGCAGTGTGGTCAGGGTGCTGGCGCGCAGCATTTGCGAGGCTTCGTCGAGCGAGCGGTCCAGTTGCTTGAACGCTGCCGTGCCCGCCCGCACGCCCACGGGCAAATTGCGAAACACAAAGCACAGCACGATGATCAGGCCCGTGCCGGTCAGCTCGATGGGCGGCACGTTGAAGGCCAAGATGTAGCTCACGCCCAGCACCGTGCCCGGGATGGCAAAGGTCAGCAGCGCAGAGAACTCAAACGCCGCTTTACCTTTGAACTCGGTGCGCGCCAACAACCAGGCCATGAGCAAGCCCAAGCCTGCGCACAGGGGCGCGGCCAGGGCCGACAGGCTGAGCGTGGTGAACAGCGACTTCCAAGCCGTGCCCGCAAACACCCAGCCAAAGTCGCTGGGCTGCACGTCAAACGCGGTTTTGAAATGCGCCAGCGTGAAGGTGAAGTCGCGCCCCCAGGTCTGCACAAAGCCGCCCGCAAAGGCAAACAAATACACCACCACCGTGAACACCAACCAAGGCCCGGCAATGCCACGGCAAACGCGCAAGACCGCTGGCGGCAAGGCCATGGCCACACCGGCATCGCCCTTGCCCGCGACGGTGGTAAAGCTGCTGCCCGACAGCACCCGCCGCTGCACCAAAAACACCGCCAGCGCAAACGCGGTCAGCACCAAGGCCAGGGCTGCGGCCATGCCCGGGTCCATCGCCGCGCCCACGATGGCGAAGAAAATTTCGGTGGACAGTACCGCGTACTGCCCGCCCAAAATGATCGGGTTGCCAAAGTCGGCCATGCTCTCAATGAAACCCACCAAGAAAGCATTGGCCAAGCCCGGCTTGAGCAGCGGCAGTGTCACGGTCCAAAAGGTTTGCATGCGGCTGGCGCGCAGGGTTTGAGCGGCCTCTTCCATGCTGGGGCTCACGCCCTGCACCACGCCGCGCAAAATCATGAAAGCAATCGGGGTGAAGGCGAACATCTGCGCTAGCCAAATGCCAAACACGCCATAAAACCAGCGCCCAGGTTCCACGCCCCACGCCCACTCCAGCGCCTGGTTGAACAAACCGGCTCGGCCAAACAATAGAATCAGCCCCAGTCCCACCACAAAGGGCGGCGTGATGATGGGCAGCATGGCCAAGATGTTGAGCGGGCGAGCCAAGCGTGTGCCGCCGCGCTCGGCCCACAAGGCCAGCAACAGGCCCATGAGCGTGGTGCCGGTGGCGGTGATCAAGGCCAGCCACAAGGTGTTCCAAGCCACGCCGCAGCGGCCCTCGCCCTGCAAACAGCCCAGGCCCCAGATGCGTTCGGTGGCCAGCCTGTCCAGCAGGTTCGGCCAAGCGTAAGCCCCGGCCTCGTCCACCCAGGCCGCGACCAAAGAGCGCAACACGGGATAGACCACAAACAACGCCAACAGCGCCGCGCACAGCACCACGGCAGCGGCCACGAACACATCGCCCCGAAAGCTGCCCAAGCGCGCCAAGCCCGCGCCCAGCAACACCACCAAAGTCAACAACACCAACGCCGCACCCCAGCCCATGCCGTATTGACCTGTGGGCAACGTGCCCCAAAAAACCTCAAGTGACTCGAAAGACCATCCGGTCGCACCGATGGCAAAGCCGCTGAGCAGCAGCCCGAGCAAGCCCGCCAAGCTGCCCAACACCAGCGCCGCGCCTTGCACCCTGGCAGGCCAAGGCCGCAGCAACCCCGCACCGCACACCAGCAAACCCAGCAGCGCCGACCCCAACCATGGCCGCCCATGCCGCGCCGTCTGCACCCAGCCGCTGGCCGTTTCGGCCCCCGCCCAAACGCCGGGCAGGGCCTCCAGCAGTGACTGTTGCTGCAAAAAATACCAAGGCAGCAGCGCAAAGCTCAAAAGGCCAAGCGCGACCCACCCTTGCAAAGCGCGCTGCAAACGATGCGCGGGATTCATGTCAACACCCCATCAGCGCGGCAGGCTGTTGACGTCTTTTTCCCAGCGCTGGATCAGGCGCTTGCGCTCAGCGGTCTGGCCGTATTTGGCGTAGTCGTAGTTGATGAGTTTGATTTTGCGAAAGTCCGGCACACGCGGGTCCACTTTGGCGTCTTTGTTGGACGGCAACTGGAACTGCAAGGTGGCGGCTGCCAGCTCTTGCGCCGCCGGGGTCAGCGCCCACTCGTAAAACTTTTTGGCAGCGTCCAGGTTGCGGCTGCCGCGCACGATGGACATGGAGCCGATCTCGGCCCCAGTGCCGTCCGCCGGGGTGATGGTTTCCAGCGCAAAGCCTTGGGCTTTTTCGCCCGGGCCGTCGTGCACAAAACTGATGGACAGCGCCGTCTCGCCCCGTGCCACGGCTTTGATGGGGCCGGTGCCCGAGCGGGTGTAGGTGCCGATGTTTTTGTGCAGCGCCTTCAGGTAGTCAAACGCCTTGTCCTCGCCCATGAGCTGCACGAGCGTGGCGATCATGGTGTAGGCCGTGCCACTGGACGCGGGGTTTGCTGACTGGATTTCGCCCTTGTACTCGGGCTTGAGCAGGTCGGCCCAGGTCTTGGGCACGGGCAGCTTTTTCTTGGCCAGCAGTTCGGTGTTGTAGCCAAAGCCCAAGGGGCCGGAGTAAATGCCCACGGTTTTGTAGCCCGACTGCTGGGCCTGCTTTTGCGCCCAGTCGTGCAGCTTGGGCAGCGTGGGCGATTTGTATTCGAGGCTCAGGTTCTGCTCGGCCGCTTGCAGGTGCGGGTCGCCCGTGCCGCCAAACCAGATGTCGGTCTTGGGGTTGGCTTTTTCGGCGGCCAACTGGGCCAAGGCCTCGCCCGAGCCCTTGGCCGTCATGTTGA
>JAHECM010000264.1 GCA_024641725.1 Limnohabitans sp.
AGGGGCTCAATTTTGAGCGTGATGTCTTCACGCTTGCGCCAGTTGACGGCAATCCAAGGGTTGGACGGGGTGAACTGGAAGTAGTCCACCGCGCTGACGACGGTGATGGTGTGCTCTTTGCCAAGCAGTTCACGCATTTCGTAGGCGGCGGGCATGCCGCCCACGCCCGCGCCAAGAATCACGATATGGGCCATGGTTTTGTCTCCTGTTGAATAAAAATTGAATGGGAAATTGGAATCAGTTCACCAGCAGCGCGTTGACCGACTGCAGCTGACTCCAACCCAGCTGCCCGGCCAGCGCGTGCAAACGCAGCTGCGCCATCAAGGTGTCCATCTGCCCTTGCAAAAAAGCCAACTCCGCCGCACCCGCGTCGTTTTGGGCATTGAGCAAATCAAGCGTGGTGCGGTCACCCACCTGACGACCCAACTGAGTGGACGCCAAACGGGCCTGACTCGCTGTGCGGGCGGCTTCGAGCGCGCTCGAACGGGCTTGGCCGCTTTGCTCTGCCAGCCATGCGGCACGGGTCATTTGCCCCACCTGCATGCGGGCACGCGACAGCTCGGCCTGGGCTTTTTCGTGCAAGTGCGTTGCCTCTTGCAACTTGGCGCTGCGCCAGCCACCGGAGTACAGCGGCACGTTCAGCATCAGGCCCACCATGTTTTGGTTTTGCGTGTTGCTGGCCGCACCAAAATCGCCCGTGCCAGTGATCCGATCTCGCGTGGCTTGCGCCACCAAGTCCAGCGTGGGGGCCGACACCGCGCGGTGTTTTTGGATGTCTTGCTGCGCCACATCGACCTGCGCTTGTTGCAGCTTGAGCATCGGGTTGTTTTGCTCTGCGCGCGAAAGCCAATTGGCCAATGAAGTCGCAAAGGGCTCGGCGGCTGAGGACACCGCGACAGGGCCAGGCGCCTGTAACTTCAAAGCGCCGGACGGCAAGCCAGTCACATCCGTCAACACCTGCTGCGCCATGTCCCGCTCGTTGCCCGCAGCTATGACCTGCGCACGCAGCGCCTGTGCACGCGCCTGGGCTTCGTGGGTGTCGGTGACGGGGGCATCCCCGAGTGCAAAACGGTCTTTGGCCTCGGTCAAGGCCTTGTCCACCGCTTGCTGCTGCTGGCGCAACAGCACCAGGCGTCGCTCCGCCAATACCAAGTCAAAGTAACGCTGCGTGGTCTGCAACATCCAGTCTTGCTGGGCCAGCAGCCATTCGTGCTCGCTCGCTTGCGCCCCCAGGTGCAGTTGCTCGGTCTGCGCGCGGCGCTCTGGGTTGTACAGGGCTTGTCGGGCGTTCAAGGCCCAACGGGTGGCCGAGCCCGAACCGCCATTGACCGAAGTCGCAAACGATGCACCACCGACCGGTGCCTGCCCCGGCATGGTGAACTGAGCGCCACTCATTTGGCTTTGCGCACTGGCCCAGCCAGCGCTGGCACTCAGGCCCACACTGGGCCGCCACAAGGCATTCGCCTGGTCCTGCCGCGCGGCGCCTGCGGCGCGGCTGGCTTGGCTGATCGCGCCTTGCGGGTCGTGCTGGCGCGCAGCCTCCCAGACTTGCAAAAGGTCGGTGGCGCCAGCGGCCCAAGCGCACAGCGCCAAGGCAGCGCCAGCAAGCAGCGTGCGTGGAATCATCATGACACTCCGGGGTGGCTAACTGTCAAATCAGCAACCAGGCTGAACGCCCAGTTTGCGCAAGATGGAATCCATCAAACACCAATGGGTCAATGCACTTTGCAGCAAATTGGCCCCGACAAAAGCGGTGAAAGCCAACCACCAAGGGCTCACAAAGATGGGGCTACCTTGCACGCCCAGCGCCAGCGACAAAAGAATGAAGGTGCCAGCGACGAGGCGAACGATTTGCCAAGATTTCATGATGAGTTCTCCGAAGGGTTAAAAAATCACAAGACCTCGTATTGGCGGCGGTAGGCCGCGTAATACAAGGTGGGGATCACGACCAGTGTGAGGATGGTCGAGACAAAAATACCGAAAATCAAGGAAATGGCCAGACCATTGAAGATCGGGTCATCCAAGATGAAAAACGCGCCCAACATGGCCGCACCGCCCGTGAGCATGATGGGCTGGGCACGGGTGATGGCCGACTGCACGATGGCCTGCTTGAAGGCCATGCCCTGGCGCACCTGCAGGTTGATGAAGTCCACCAACAAGATGGAGTTGCGCACGATGATGCCAGCCAAGGCGATCATGCCGATCATGCTGGTAGCGGTGTACTGCGAATGCAGCAAGGCGTGGCCCGGCATGACGCCAATGATGGTCAGCGGGATCGGTGCCATGATGATCAGCGGCGTGAGGTAAGAACCAAACTGCGCCACCACCAAGAGGTAAATCAGCACCAGCCCCACGGCATAGGCCGCACCCATGTCGCGGAAAGTTTCGTAGGTGATTTGCCACTCGCCGTCCCACTTGATGGCGTAGCCGCGCCAGGCGTCCAGAGGCTGGCTGATGAAATACTCGTTCAACGCCGTGCCGTCCACCGTCTGGATTTTTTGCACCGCACCACGCATCTGGAACATGCCGTACAGCGGGCTGTCCAGCTTGCCGGCCATGTCGGCGGTCACAAAATTCACCGGCAACAGGTCTTTGTGGATGACGGGTTGCTCGCGCTCACTGTCGGTCACTGTGACCAGCTCGCGGATCGGCACCAGCTTGCCCGACGCGCCGCGCACCGTCAGTTGCAGCAACGCCGACAAGTCACCGTGCCGCTCGGGGGGCAACTGGATCAAGGCCGCAGCCGGGTATTTGTTGCCGTCATGCAAATACGTAGTGGCTTCACCCGCCAAGCCTGCCCGCAAGGTGCTCACAATGGCCTGCTGGGGAATGCCCAGCGCAGCGGCCTTGCGGCGGTCCACCAACAGCAGCTTGCGCGGCGCAGCAGCAATGCTGCTGTCGTCCACGTCCACCACGTTGTCGGTTTTCTCAAAAACAGCGCGCACGGCCTTGGCCACACTGCGGCGACCTTCGGCATCAGGCCCGTAAATTTCGGCCACGATGGGGGCCAGCACGGGCGGGCCGGGCGGCATCTCGACCACTTTGACATTGGCACCCAAGCGCTGGCCAATGGCCTGCAACTCGGGTCGCAAGCGCGTGGCAATCGCGTGGCTTTGGTCTTTGCGGTGGTGCTTGTCCACCAGCTTGACCTGCATGTCACCCAACTCACCGCCTGCGCGCAGGTAGTACTGACGCACCAGGCCATTGAAGTTGATGGGCGACGATGTGCCCGCATACGCCTGGTAATCGGTCACCTCGGGTTGCAGCGCCAAGTGCGCACCCAGCTCGCGCATGACGGCGGCGGTGGCTTCGACCGGGGTGCCCACAGGCATGTCCACCACGACCTGGAACTCCGACTTGTTGTCAAAGGGCAGCATTTTGAGCAGCACCAGACCGGTGGCGGGCAGCACCAAAGACAAAGCGATCAGCCCAGCAATGCCCAGGCCCAGCAGCTTGCGGTTGCGCCCACCTTGCTCGGTGTGCAGCAAAGGCTCGAAAACGCGCTCAAACAGGGGGCCCAATTTGGCCGCCAAGCCAGTGGGCGCGGCGTGCGCATCGCCCGCGTGAGCGTGCGAGGGCTTCATCCAGATGCGGGCCAGCCAAGGCGTGACCACAAAGGCAATGGCCAGCGACAACACCATGCCCATGCTGGCATTGATCGGGATGGGGCTCATGTACGGGCCCATCAAGCCACTCACAAACGCCATGGGCAAGAGCGCCGCGATCACCGTGAGCGTGGCCAAAATCGTGGGGCCACCGACCTCGTCAACCGCGCCGGGAATGATCTCGGCCAGCGTCTTGCCCGGGTACAGCTGCTGGTGGCGGTGGATGTTTTCCACCACCACAATGGCATCGTCCACCAAAATACCGATCGAGAAAATCAGCGCAAACAAAGACACCCGGTTGAGCGTGAAGCCCCAGGCCCAAGAGGCGAACAGCGTCACGGTCAGCGTCAAGATGACGGCGGTGCCCACAATCGCCGCCTCGCGCTTGCCCAGCGCAATGAACACCAGCGCCACCACAGACGCGGTGGCAAACAACAGTTTTTGGATCAGCTTTTGCGCCTTGTCGTTGGCCGTGGCGCCGTAGTTGCGCGTCTCAGCCACCTGCACCTCATCTGGGATCACCGTGCCGCGCAAGGCGGCCACACGCGCCATCACGGCGTTGGCCACGTCGATCGCGTTCTCACCCGGTTTTTTGGTCACGGCCAAGGTCACGGCGGGGTACTCACCCCCACCGGCTTCTTTGCCCAAGCCGTGCGTCACGTAGCGCGTGGCAGGCAGTGGGCCTTCTTCGACCTTGGCCACGTCTTTCAAAAAGACCGGGCGGCCCGCTTGCACCCCCACCACCAAATCAGCCACATCGCTGGCTTGCCCCAAAAATGGCCCCGCCTCGATGCTCACGCTCTGGTTGCCCGCAATCAGCTCGCCCACGGGGAGCCCCGAGTTGGCCGACTGCAGCGCCATGCGCAGGTCGT
>JAHECM010000276.1 GCA_024641725.1 Limnohabitans sp.
TTCTTGCAGCATCAAAGGCATTTGCGGCAGGTCGGTGATGATCTGGCGCACCAGGTCGGGCAGGATGTACGGCCCGATGGTGTAAATCACCCCCAGCCGCACCGGTCCGGCCAGCGGGTCTTTGCCCCGCTTGGCGATCTCCCGGATCTCGGCCGCCTGCTCCAACACGCTTTGCGCCTGGCGCACGATCTCTTCGCCCAGCGGTGTGACGGTCACCTCGCCGGCCGTGCGTTCAAACAACTTGACCTCCAGCTCCTCTTCGAGCTTCTTGATCGCCAGTGACAGCGTGGGCTGCGACACGTAGCAAGCCTCGGCGGCTTTGCCAAAGTGCTTCTCGCGGGCCACGGCCACGATGTATTTGAGTTCGGTGAGGGTCATGCGGTTCAGGCTTTCAAGAACTCCGATTTTCCACCCAGCCAGCGCCCCACATGCCGCTCGGCCAAACCCGGGTGTTGGTCCAGCATGGCGGGCGCGAGCTCGCGGGCCCAGTCCAGCCAGTGGGCGTCGGTCTGCAAGTCGGCAAACCGCAGCATCGGCGCGCCCGACTGCCGCGCCCCCAAAAACTCACCTGGCCCTCGGATTTCCAAGTCGCGCCGAGCGATCTCAAACCCGTCGTTGGTGTCCACCATGGCGCGCAGGCGTTCCCGGGCAGTCTCGCTCAAACGGCCCCCCTCGTTGGTGCCGTACAGCAGCACGCAGGCCGATGCCGCCGCGCCCCGCCCCACCCGGCCACGCAACTGGTGCAACTGGCTCAAACCAAAGCGCTCGGCGTGTTCGATCACCATCAAAGAAGCGTTGGGCACATCCACCCCCACCTCGATCACCGTGGTGCTGACCAGCACGCCCATGACCCCAGCGGTGAAGAGCTCCATCACCGCCTTTTTTTCGACCACCGGCATGCGCGAATGCAGCAAACCGACCATGACGCCTGGCAGCGCTGCGCTCAGGTCGGCATGGGTTTGCGTGGCATTGGTCAAGTCCAGGGCTTCGCTTTCTTCAATCAGAGGGCACACCCAATACACCTGCCGGCCCTCTTGCAACTGCGCGCCAATGCGCGACACCACCTCATCGCGGCGGCCGTCCGAGATCACGCGCGTCACGATGGGTGTGCGCCCCGGCGGCAACTCGTCGATCACCGACACATCCAAGTCCGCGTAATAGCTCATGGCCAGCGTGCGCGGTATGGGCGTGGCCGTCATCATCAACATGTGCGGCTCCATGCCGCCCTCTTGCATCTTGCCGCGCAAGGCCAGGCGCTGGGCCACACCAAAGCGGTGCTGCTCGTCGATCACGGCCAGCGCCAAGTTTTTGAACTTGACATGCTCTTGAATGACCGCGTGCGTACCCACCACCAGCGCCGCTTCGCCCGACTCGATCAGCGCCAGCATGGCGGCGCGCTCTTTCTTTTTTTGGCTGCCAATCAGCCAAGCCACCTTCACGCCCAAGGGCTCCAGCCAGCCGACCAGCTTGGCAAAGTGCTGGGTGGCCAAAATTTCGGTGGGGGCCATCAAGGCGCACTGCCAACCCGCGTCCACCGCCACCATGGCCGCCAGCGCGGCCACCACCGTTTTGCCCGCGCCCACATCGCCTTGCAGCAAACGGTGCATGGGCACCCGCCGGGCCAGATCGGCTGCAATTTCGTGGCCCACCCGGTCTTGCGCGCCCGTCAGGGCAAACGGCAACACCCCCAAAAGCTGGGCGTGCAGGCCGCCCGGCTTGGGCCGCAAGATCGGCGCACGCAGCTGGTCACGCTCGCGCTTGGCCGTGAGCTGCGACAGCTGCTGCGCCAGCAACTCCTCGCACTTGAGCCGCACCCAAGCCGGGTGGCTGCGGTCTTCCAGCTCGATCATCGACACACTGGGCGTGGGGTGGTGCAAAAACGTCAGCGCATCGCGCAGCGTCATGGCCCCGCGCGGGTCCGGCCAGCCCACCTGGGGCGGCAGTGTTTCGCTCAAGTCCGCATGGTTCAGGCCCGTGATCACCGCCCGGCGCAAATAGGCCTGCGGCAAACCCGCCACCGTGGGGTAAACCGGCGTCAACGCCTCGGCCAGCGTGCCGCCCGCCGCCTTGAAACTCGGGTGCATCATGGCCTTGCCCATGAAGCCGCCGCGCACCTCGCCCCGGGCACGGATGCGGTTGCCCACCGCCAGCGCCTTTTGGTGCGAAGGGTAAAAACTGAAAAACCGCAACACACAGGTGTCGGACCCATCGTCCACCTTCACCAGCAACTGGCGGCGCGGCCGCAAAGTGATCTCGGCGTGCGTGACCGTCGCCTCAATCTGCACCGTGTCGCCGTCACGGGCTTCGGCCAGCTTCACGATGCGCGTCTCGTCCTCGTAGCGCAGGGGCAAGTGCAGCGCCAAGTCGATGTCGCGCTTCAAGCCGAGTTTGATCAACGCCTTTTGCGGGGCGGACAAAGTTTTGGCGGGGGTTGCGGGTGACACGGCGGGCATGGACGGCATTGTGCCGTGCGCAGTCGCTGAGTACAGAACTGAACCAAGCGCTTTGGCGAAATCTCCAGTTCTTCAATCCCCATCACGAGTCATCCAGAACAATACCCCCGGCGCGCATCCATCATGAAAATTGACGATCAGCGAAAAACACCGATAATTTCTGACATGAGCACCTCTGAAACAATCCGGCAAGCCATTGCAAACCAGCCCCAGGGGGCTGTGTTCTCGTGTGCCGACTTCTTGTCGGCAGGAACACGCACAGCCATTGACCAAGCGCTCTTTCGATTGATGCAGGCCGGCACCATCGTGCGGGTGGCCAGAGGGCTGTACGCCGCCACTGGTCAGCCGGTGGACGCGCTCACGCTGGCCAGCGCCCTGGCACACAAAACCGGCGAGCGCGTGGGGCTGGCACCCGCCAATGTGCCCACCAATGCACCCGGCACTGTGCTGGTGGTGCCCACCTCGGGGCTGTCACGCACCGTCAAGGCTGCAGGGCACACCGTGCAGTTTCGCCGCATGAGCCAAAGAAAAGTCCAACTTGCTGCCAGCCCCAAGGGCCGAGTTTTGCTTGATCTGTGGACTCGGGGCATGAAAAATCTCACCACACTGGAGATCCAGCGCGCCACGGGTGACTGGCTTGAGGGTGAAATCGACAGCCACGCAGCGTTGATCCCGGCGTGGCTGCGCAACGGCATCCAGCAAGCCAATGCGCCACGCAAGTCGCTCACGATCGGCTTGTCGGGCGCGTATGACTGGTCCAACCCAAACATCAGAGACGATGTGTTGATCGGCAAAGTCCTTGAGAAGCACAAGTTCGAAGACGTGGCGCGGCTGTGCTTTTTCTACGGTGTCCCCAAGGTCAAACGTGTGTTCAAGCGGCGCTCGTTCGAACCCATGACCAGCGCCAGCGTGAGCCGAATGCTCAGCAACATCGGCAAAGGCTTGCGAGCATCACCCGAGCGCGTCCATGCGTGAACTCCAGCTGAAATTCATGCCTGAGGCGACGCAAAAGAACTTTGAACGCCTAAAGGGCGACCCCAGACTTGCGGGCTTCACCCTGGTCGGTGGCACTGCATTGGCGCTGCAAATTGGGCACCGGGTCAGCGAAGACCTGGACTTCAATATCTTTGGCCAGAAATTGCCCATCAAAGCCATCGATGGGCTACTGGACGAGTGGGTTGCTGGCGGGGCAAGGGTTGAGAGCCTGATCACATCTGAACAAAAACTGGCCTTCAAAATCAATACGGCAGAGAACCTGGACCACTGCATTCAGGACTATCTGATCGATGGCGCCAAAGTGACGTTTCATTCGCGCCATGAAAGTGATCGACCCAAGGCACAAATTGACTTCCTGAGGTCCACCCCGAAGGTGATGGTGTCCGAGGGAGGCTTTGATGTGCTGGGCATGGACGGGCTTGTGGTCATGAAAAGCATCGTCGTCTATGACCGCGTGAAATCACGCGACATCTACGACTTGATGGTCCTCACGAGAGACCACGGCTATACCTTGGGAGACATCTTTGCCGCCATCCATGCCTACCAGCCCCTCAGAAACAAAGATCCTGAGCACTTCAAGCGTGTGGTCACCGGTGTGATGGCTCTGGACAAAGACGACGAGGGGTTTTTCAGCATCCATCTGAACGTGAAGATGGAAGAGGTTTACACGTATTTCAAAAAACTGATCAACGACTACGAAATTAGCGTCGTTCAACAGTTGCGGACTTGATGGCGTATTTGCGTGTCGAGTTTCCAGAAATGCGACATCACGCGATCTCAGCGCAAGGCACTGACCGAGGGACTACGACGGCCTCCACCGCCCACCGTCAAGACGACTTTTTCAAGGTTGCCGCCACAGAAAACGCCATCACCACTTCGCGCACTGTTTTGCGGTCAGACACAGACAGCTGCTGGTAGCGCTTGATCATTTCACGGTCGGCCATGTCCATCGCCACGACGTCCGAGTCCGCGCCCGTGGGCTTGACGCCAGACGGTA
>JAHECM010000281.1 GCA_024641725.1 Limnohabitans sp.
GTACAAATTGGCCAAATCTTGGAGCTTAGGCGGCATCTGCTGCACTTGAAACGACTGACCCAAAGCCAAGGCCTCGCGTCGGCACGCCAGCAAAACCGACAGCGCCGAGGAGTCAAACTCGACCAAGGCGGACGCATTGACCACCCAGCGTGTGTCTGCTGGCGCACTGCGCATGGACAGCGCCCACTGCTCACGGCAAGCGTTGGCCTGCGCGTGCGTCAAGGTGGCGGGCAGTTGCAGTGCATTCATGGCGTGCGACATGTCAGGATTTTTGGGCGTTGGCTTTGTTGCGCGCGGCGAGGCTGTCGATCAGCGCGTCAAAGCCCCCGGCATTGATTTCTTTGGTGAACTGGGTGCGGTAGTTTTCGATCAACCAAACGCCCAACACGTTCAAGTCAAAAATCATCCAACCAGCGCCTTCGCCCGGGGTTTTCTCCAAGCGGTAGTCGAGCTGTATCGGGTCGCCTTTGCCGCGCACCTCGGTGTTGACCACCAGGTTTTTGTCGTCTTGGCCGGGACGCAAGGGCTTGACCACCACGCTTTGGTCACTGACCTGGCTCAAAGCGCCCGAGTAGGTGCGCACCAACAGCATCTTGAATTCGTCTTGCAGGCGTTTTTGCTGCTCCGGTGTGGCCTTGCGCCAAGCGGGGCCTGTGGCCAAAGCGGTCATGCGGCGAAAGTTCACATTGGGCATGACCTTGCTGTCCACCAGCTGGATGATTTTGTTGACGTCGCCGTTGCGCAGCGCCTTGTCAGCCTTGATGGTGTCCAAGGTTTCGGTGGTCATGCGTTTGATGAACGCGTCTGCAGTTTCTTCAGCCGCATGGGCCGCGCCAGCGCTGGCGGCGGCCAGCAAAGTCAGCACCAAAAATATGCGACGGGTCCAGGAGGTCAAGGGCAATGTGTGGTTCATGAAGCAGACTGTAAAAACAAAATCCGGGGGGCACCGGATGGGTGTGTGAGCATCTGTAACCGGTTCAGGGGGCTTTGAGGTCCGGGTCGGCGTAATCGAAGTCCGACGGCGGGTCGCCATCGTAAACGTCGTTTTGCCGCTTTTGCAGATAGGCATCGCGCACAAAACTGTAGGGGTCGAGCGAGGCTTCTTTGACGGCGTCCACCGTCTTGAGCAAGCTGGCGCGCAAGTCAGTGACTCGCAGCACGGTCAGGGTGTTGCGGGTGGCGGCTTCGCCGGCGTTTTGACCAGGATCGCCCTTGAAGTCCAGCGGCAAGGCGGCGCCATCGCGCACCGTGGATGGCCCCAAAAGGGGCAGCACCACATAAGGCCCGGGCGGTACGCCCCAGAAACCCAGAGTTTGGCCAAAGTCTTCTTTGCGCTTTTCAAGGCGCATTTCTGTGGCCACGTCCAGCACACCGAACAAACCAAACACGGTGTTGACCGACACGCGCATGAACGTCTCGGCTGTGGCCTGCCCCTTGAGCTGCAAGGCGCTGTTGGCCATCGACCACACGTCGCTCAGATTGCCCAAAAAGTTGTGCACGCCGGTGCGGGCAAAGCTGGGCACCACTGCCACATAGGCTTGCGCCACGGGCTTGATGGCCACGGTGTCCACGGCGTCGTTGAACGCATAAACGCGGCGGTTCATGGACTCCCAGGGGTCACGCGGATCGGCGCGGCCGTCAGCAAGCGGCCGCGAAGCACAGCCTTGCAGCAAGGGCAGCAGCAGACCGAGGGTCATGGCAACTGCGCGCAGGGCCGGCAGGGTGCGCCCGCTCATGGCTTGGCCCCATCGGTTTTGGCATCAGACTTGGCCGCTGGCTCGGCCGCTTTGCTGTACAAAAATTGGCTGATCAGGTTTTCAAGCACCACCGCCGACTGGGTGGAGCCAATGCGGTCCCCCGACACCAGGTTTTTCTCGTCCGCCCCGGGCGTGATGCCCACGTATTGCTCGCCCAACAAACCGCTGGTCAAAATGGACAAAGAGCTGTCTTTGGGGAAAGCGTACTGGGGCTGCACGCCCAAAGTCACGCGGGCCTGGAAGGACTCGCCATCGAAGTCGATGTGCTTGACGCGCCCCACCACCACGCCCGCGCTTTTGACCGCAGCGCCGGACTTGAGGCCGCCGATGTTGTCGAACTTGGCAGTGACTTCGTAGTCTTTGGTGAAGCTCAGTTGCAGCAAGTTGGCTGACTTGAGCGCCAAAAACAACACGGCCACAGCGCCTAGCAAGACGAACAAACCCACCCAGAGGTCATTTTTGGAGCGTTGCATGGAATTCTCTTTTCTTCAAATGCTGAACATCATCGTGGTCAAGATGAAATCCAGACCCAAAACAGACAACGAGGAGACCACCACACTGCGGGTGGTGGCGCTGGCCACGCCCTCGGGAGTGGGCTGCGCAACGTAGCCTTGCAGCAAGGCGATGAAGGTGACCGCCACGCCAAACACCACGCTCTTGACCATGCCGTTGCCCACGTCCTTCCAGACGTCCACACCGCTTTGCATCTGGCTCCAAAACGAGCCCGAATCCACCCCGATGAGCAGCACGCCCACGGCGTAGCCCCCCAAAATGCCCACCGCGCTGAAGACGGCGGTGAGCAAGGGCAAAGCGATCACGCCGCCCATGAAGCGCGGGGCCAAGATGCGTTGCACCGGGTCCACCGCCATCATCTCCAGCGCCGTGAGCTGCTCGCCCGCCCGCATGAGGCCGATTTCGGCGGTGAGCGACGCGCCGGCGCGCCCGGCAAACAACAATGCCGCCACGACCGGGCCGAGTTCTCTCACCAAGCTGAGCGCAACCAAAAGGCCCAGCGCCTCCGCCGAGCCATAGCGCTGCAGCGTGTAGTAGCCCTGCAAGCCCAGCACAAAGCCCACAAACAGGCCCGACACGGTGATGATGGCCAGCGAGTAATTGCCCAAAAAGTGCACCTGGTCGCGCACCAGACCAAAGCGCCGCAAGGCAGCGCCGGACAGGCTCAGCAGCTTCATGAACAGGCGCGCGCCGAAGCCCCAGTCGGCCAAAGCCTGACGGGTCGTGGCGCCGAGCGCGGCCACCGCGTTCAAGAGTCTCATGCCAGCCCCCTGTTGAAATCGTCTGCCACGCTGGCAGCCGGGTAATGGAAGGGCACCGGGCCATCGCTCAAAGCGTGGACGAACTGGTGGATCAGCGGGTCGGTGCTGGCGCGCAGCTCGGCGGGCGAGCCTTGTGCAGCCACCGCCCCATTGGCCAGCACAACCACATGGTCGGCAATCTCAAAGGTTTCGGTCACATCGTGCGAGACGATCACGCTGGTGATGCCCAAGCTGTCGTTCAAGCGGCGAATCAAACGCGCCGCCGTGCCCAAAGAGATGGGGTCGAGTCCGGCAAAGGGCTCGTCGTACATGATGAGTTGAGGGTCCAGCGCAATGGCGCGGGCCAGGGCCACACGGCGGCTCATGCCGCCAGAAATTTCAGAGGGTTTGAGGTCGCGCGCACCGCGCAAGCCCACCGCATCGAGCTTCATGAGCACAATGTCGCGCACCATGTCTTCGGGCAATTGGGTGTGCTCTCGCAAGGGGAAAGCCACGTTGTCGAACACGCTGATGTCGGTGAACAATGCACCGAACTGGAACAGCATGCCCATCTGTCGGCGCGCAGCGTAGAGCTCGGCTTGCTGCATGTTCGTCACATCGACGCCGTTGAACAGCACTTCACCGCTTTGGGCGCGGATTTGGCCACCGATCAGACGCAGAACCGTGGTTTTGCCACCGCCGGAGACGCCCATCAGCGCCGTGACCTTGCCGCGCGGAATGCCAAAGTTGACATCACGCAGGATCACCCGCTCCCCGTACCCGAAGGTCAGCTTGTTCAGTTCAACGAGAAATGGCGTGTGTGAGGTGGTCATGAAAAACAAGAGCCGGGTGGTCCGGCTCTTGTGATGTTAAGGACACCAGGTCAACGGTTTGTAAACCTTGGTGCGCTAGGGATTGTACCTAGAACGGTACCAGATCAGCGGGGCAGGTCGCTGCGCCCCATCAAGAACTCGTCGACTGCACGGGCGGCTTGGCGGCCTTCGCGAATGGCCCAGACCACCAGCGATTGGCCACGGCGAATGTCACCGGCAGCAAACACGTTCTTCACGCTGGTGGCATAGCCGCCTGTGAAGTCGGTGCTGGCCTTGGCATTGCCACGGGCGTCTTTGTCCACGCCAAAGGCGTCGAGCACGGTGGCGACAGGATTCACAAAGCCCATGGCCAGCAAGACCATGTCGGCTTTGTATTCCTTTTCGGAGCCGGCCACTTCAACCATCTTGCCGTCTTTGAACTCGACCTGAACGGTCTTGAGGCCCGTGAGCTGGCCTTTGTCGCCCATGAACGCTTTGGTGGAGATGGCGAACTCGCGCTTGAGCAGGCCTTTTTCTTCGCTCTCGTCGTGGCTGGAGCTGGTGCGCAGCTTCAGGGGCCAGTAGGGCCAGACCATGAGTTTGTCTTCTTTTTC
>JAHECM010000287.1 GCA_024641725.1 Limnohabitans sp.
GCCCATAAAAAAGCCACGCACAGGCGTGGCTTTGGGCGGGCGGGGCCAGATTTATTTGGCGGCGCTGGCTTCGGCAGCAGGCGCTGCGGCAGAGGCTTCGGCCTTGGCGGGCTCGCTGTGCACAGCGTCGGCGCCGTGCTTTTCGCCAGTCATGTCGAGGCTGTCGCCACCTTTACCAATCACGTACAGCGCCAAGCCGGCGAAGATCGCAAAACCAACAGCAATTTTCCACATGTGAATATCTCCAGAGAAATGAAAAAGGCCCTCCACAGAGGGAAGGCCTTGAATTTAACACCCGAGTTGCCCCGGGATGCTTACAACGATCAGTCGTCGGCGTAGATGTCCACGTCTTTGGTTTCTTTGATGAACAAGCCACCAATGACGACGGTTGCACCAGCGATGATGATCGGGTACCACAGGCCGTTGTACATGTTGCCGGTCTGCGCCACGATCGCGAAGGCGGTTGTGGGCAACAGGCCACCAAACCAGCCGTTACCGATGTGGTAAGGCAAGGACATGGAGGTGTAACGGATGCGGGTGGGGAACATCTCGACCAGCATGGCGGCGATCGGGCCGTACACCATGGTCACCAACAACACCAAGTAGGTGAGGATGGCGATGACGGTGACTTTGTCGAACTTGGCCATGTCGGCTTTGGCGGGGTAGTTGGCAGCTTTCAAAGCCGCGCCCAAGTTGGAACCCAACAATGTGGCACCCGCAGTCTTCTCGTTGCTCAGGTCTTTGACGGACTTGGTGGCAGCTTCGATGGCCTTGGCGTCTTTGGGTTCAGCAGCGTTCAGGGCAGCCAGCTTTTCCTCGGCCTTGGCCTTGGCAGCAGCGACGTCTTCAGCCGAGTACTTGACGTTCACCACGGTCTCGCCGACCTTGATGATGGCGGGGGTGCCCGCAGCAGCCACTTCGTTGGTGTAGCTCACCGAAGCGCCAGCCAGGCGTTGCTTGGCGATGTCGCAAGAAGAAGTGAACTTCTTGGTGCCTGTGGGGTTGAACTGGAACGAGCACTCGGCTGGATCAGCAATCACCACCACTTGCGATGCGGCTTGGGCCGCGTACAAGTCAGGGTTGGCCGCTTTGGTCAGCGCCTTGAACACGGGGAAGTAGGTCACCACGGCCAGCAAGCAACCGGCCAAGATGATCGGCTTGCGGCCGATTTTGTCCGACAGCGAACCGAAGACGATGAAGAACGGCGTACCGATGATCAGGGACACGGCCACCATGATGTTGGCGGTTGCGCCGTCCACCTTGAGCGCTTGCGTCAGGAAGAACAAAGCGTAGAACTGACCGGAGTACCACACCACGGCTTGACCCGCGGTCAGGCCGATCAGGGCCAAGATCACGATCTTCAGGTTTTTCCACTGGCCGAAAGCTTCGGTCAGAGGGGCCTTGGAGGTTTTGCCTTCGGCTTTCATTTTCACGAAAGCGGGCGACTCGTTCATGCTCAAACGGATGTAGACCGACACGGCCAACAAGGCGATAGAGACGATGAACGGCACGCGCCAGCCCCAGTCAGCGAAGGCGTCTTCGCCAATGGCCACTCGGGTGCCCAAAATCACCATCAGCGACAGGAACAGGCCCAGCGTGGCTGTAGTCTGGATCCAGGCGGTGTAGGCACCGCGCTTGCCTTGAGGTGCGTGCTCGGCCACATAGGTGGCAGCGCCGCCGTACTCACCGCCCAGCGCCAAGCCTTGCAGCATGCGCAAACCGATCAGGATGACCGGAGCGGCTGCGCCGATGCTGGCGTAGTTGGGCAAGATGCCCACGATGAAAGTGGACAAGCCCATGATCAAGATGGTCACCAAGAAGGTGTACTTGCGACCGATCATGTCGCCCAGACGGCCAAACACCAAAGCGCCGAATGGACGCACGATGAAACCGGCGGCAAAAGCCAACAGCGCGAAGATGAAGGCGGAGCCTTCGTCCAAGCCGCTGAAGAATTGCTTGGCGATGATCGCTGCGAGCGATCCGTACAAATAGAAGTCATACCATTCAAAAACGGTCCCCAGAGAAGAGGCAAAAATCACCTTCTTCTCTTCCGCCGACATTGGGCGTGGCGCTGTAGTAGCCATGTGTCATCTCCAAAAAAGAGTTTCCAAAACAGAAACTTGGGCGGAGTGTTGTGCCTGGCTCTGACCTTTTTCTGACGGCCAGCCAACGAAAACTTACCAATTCAGTAGTAACCCTGTATTTTTTTATCGCATTGCGATATTTGACCTGTTTACAGGGGTAATCCCTAGGATTTAATTTTCGATATCAATGGCCCCGATCAAGCGCTATCCTCTCGCCATGTCACACAGCGTCACACCAGAACAAGCCGTCAAGCGCAAGATTCGCCGCTTGACTTGGGCGTGTTTTGCCGTGTGGGGCGGCGTGACGTTGGTGCCCATTTACGGCGCACAGCGTCTGAACTTCACACTCTGGGGTTGGCCCTTCAATTTTTGGATGGCTGCTCAGGGCTGCGTGTTGGTTTATTTGGCGCTGGTGACCTGTTTCGCCTGGCAGGTGAATCGTTGGGAGGCCCAACTGCCCGCGGCCCTCGAATCCCCTCCGGGCTGAGGCCGCCGCCGCCTCAAAGCCTTATCGCGACGGGAGCGTCGCTCCCACAAGAGTCGCAGGGTATTGGTGGGAGCCGCGCCCTCGTGGCGATGGGTTCAAGTGCGGCGGATGCCCACAGCACATTGGCCTGGGGCCTGCCAGTCGGGGCCGTCAAACCAGGGCTCGCCCAACAAGTAAGCGCGCAGCATGGGCAAGGCGTCTTGCCCCCAAAACACTTTGCCATCCACCACAAAGCTGGGCACGCCAAAAATGCCTTGGTCGATGGCGGCTTGCGTGTTCGACTGCAGCGCCTGTTTGACTTTAGGGCTGGCGGGGTCGCTCAAGGGCTGCAGTTGCGCCGCAAGCGCCGACAAGCGCAGAGGGTCGGCGGCGTCTTCGCCGCTGCACCAGACGTGGCGGAACACCTGTTCACACACATGACGATTCGGCTCACCGAGCGCGTCGCAGGCCACCGCCAAGCGCAACACGCCCAGCGGGTTGAACGGGTGCGCCGCAGGCAACTGCAGCGCCACCCCTTGCTGGTGGGCCAGCCACAGCACTTGGCGGTACGTCCAGTCGCGTTTGGACGGGATCTCGGCCGGGCCGAGTTGGCCATGGTGTTTGAGCATGCCGCCAAACAGCACCGGCTTGTGCACCACGCGGTGGCTGATGCCTTGCAGCGCCCCGGGCAATGCGTTGAAGGCCAGCCAAGCGTAGGGCGAGATGAAGTCGAGGTAGAAGTGGATGGTTTTCATGCGGCGTCCTCAAGCGCGATGCGCTCAGCCAAGCGCTCTGGCATGAGGGCCCAAACTTGCAGCTTGGCGGGATTGTCCAGTCGGCTCCAAACCGCAATTTCGTCCAGGGTGCGCAAACAGCCTTCGCAAAGCCCGGTTTGCGGGTGCATGACGCACACCGACTGGCAAGGCGATGGCACATGCGGCGCGTTGGGTGCGGCTTGGACTTGCTCGGCCATTTCGGCCACGCGTCGCCAGCGGCGGTTGGCGATGTGTTCGGGAAGCAAGGCGCTCATGCGGCGCTTTCTGTGGCGGCTTGCACCACGTCGGCCACCGGCGCACCGGTGAGCCGCTGGAGGTCGTCGGGCTGCAAGCGGAACACGCCATGCGGGTGCCCCGCTGCAGCCCAAATGTCCTCAAAGCGCCACAGGTCTTGGTCGAGCAGCGTGACGGGCGCGTTGAGGTGCGCCACGGGCGAGACACCGCCAATGGTGTAGCCGGTCTGCGCTTTCACAAAGTCTGCATCGGCGCGGCCAATCTTGCCGACCAGGGCTGAGACTTTTTTCTCGTCCACGCGGCGGTCGCCCGAGGCCACCACCAACACGGCCAAGCCGTCTTCCTTGCGTTTGAAGATCACGCTCTTGGCGATTTGCCCCAACTGCACACCCAAGCCGTCTGCGGCTTCTTGCGCGGTGCGGGCCGCACCATCGAGCATCACCGGGGCATGGGCATGCTGGGCGTCTTGCAAAGCACGCGCCACGCGTTGCACACCCTCGGGCAGGGCATGGAGTTCAGCGCCGCACATGGCTCAGCCCGCCCGCTTGTTGAGGATGGCTTTGGCCACGTTCGAGTTGGGCTTTCGGCCCAAAAAGTCGCTGATGAACGCGCCCGCATCGACCAGCTTGTCCAGGTCAATGCCGGTGGCGATGCCCATGCCGTGCAGCATGTACACCAGGTCTTCGGTCGAGACGTTGCCTGTCGCACCCTTGGCATAAGGGCAGCCGCCCAAGCCTGCCACTGACGACTGGAAATTCCACACCCCCATTTGCAACGCGGCCAAAGTGTTGGCCAGCGCCTGTCCATAGGTGTCATGGAAGTGGCCGCAAATGTGGTCCACATCAAAGTGCGCCAGCGTGGCCTCGATGGCGC
>JAHECM010000289.1 GCA_024641725.1 Limnohabitans sp.
AAGTGCTGGGGCAAGCGCAGCGAAATGGTTTTTGTCGTGGGTTTCAAGTTGGGTAACTTGACCTTTTGTGCTTTTGACCAGTCCACATGCTGGGTGGAGTCATGTGATTCCCAATAGGCGCTTTCTTGCGCCTCGGTCTTGAACTGGGGAATGGCTTGTTTAGCTGTCTGCTTGTTCATAAACACTGCGCTCCTTTTTGTGCATGTCCCGCGCTGAAATCACCCGGATCAATTCGCCCAAGCGGCGCAAAGTGAACGTGATGTGCAGTTGCCGCCCCTCATCAGTTTGGCCCAACGCATGAAGCCTCACCTCGCTTTGGCTGTGTGCCACGTCGTCCAACAAAAGCAGGGGCGCATTGAAGAACACCTGCTCGGCTTCTGCCATGCTGACCCCGTGCTTGTAGTTCTTGCGTTCGTTGCCCGCATCCCACTCAAAGCCGACGATGGTGGAAAGATTGATCATAATTTGTATATTATCATCATCTACAAAAATACAACATCTCAGTACGAACGCTGCCTCAAGGCTGTCTGTGTTGGATGAGTTGATACCGCGTCCCTCGCCCCACCCCTGTCTGCATCAGCACGCCCATCTCACACAGCGCCGTGAGTTCGCGGTAGGCGGTGGCGCGTGAGACACGGCACAGGTTCACATACTTCTCAGTGCTGATGCCGTTGGCAAAACCCTCGGGGCCAACGTCAAACAGTTTGTTGATGGCCTTGGTTTGTGTGGGCGTCAGCTGCGGATGTTGCTCGCGCAGCTCGGCCCAAAAGCGGGTTTTGCGCATGGCCGATTGCATGTGTTCCCAGGTGGCGTCGGCGGCTTTGTGCACGCAGCCCACAAACCACTGCACCCAGGGTGTCGCATCCATCTTGGCCTGCCCGGTCGCTGCTTGCAGCTGGGCGTAGTAAGCCGCTCTGTCGAGCCACATTTGTTGCGACAGACTCCACAGCCGCTGGTCGGTTTTGAGGTCTTGCGCCAGTGCCATTTCGCTCAATGCGCGGCCCACGCGGCCATTGCCGTCTTCAAAAGGGTGGATGGTTTCAAACCACAGGTGAGCCAGGGCCGCACGTACCAGCCCATCGGTTTGGCCGAGGCTGGTGTTGAACCAGACGATCAGTCGCGTCATGTGCGCAAACACATCGGCGGAGTCGGGGGCTTGGTAGTGAACGATGTCAGGCTTGCCCAGCCGGGGCGTGACGATCTGCATCGGTTCGGCATGGTCGCGGTAGGCACCCGTGCGGATTTTCTGGATGCCGCTGCGCCCGGTGGGGAAGAGCGCAGCGTGCCAGCCGCACAGCATGTCGTGGCTCAGGGTTTGCTGGCGTTGGGCGATGGCGGCTTCCAACACGTCCAGCGTTGCTTCGGTGCGGGCATCGCGCTCCACAGTTTTGGCATCCAGCAGCTCCAACCGTCTTGCGGCTGAGGCACGCACCGAATTGATTTGAAGGATCTCACCTTCGATTTGTGCAGTGGCCACGGCTTCGTCTGCCCAGCCTTGCAGTTGCAGGGCGCCCAAGTCCATGAGTTGGAGTTGGCTGGCCAGGCCCATGGTCCGCCCTTGTGCATAGCGTGCAGCGGCCAGCGCGGGTTGCAGCGCAGCCAGATCGGCCTGAAATTCAGGCCATTGGGGGGATTGCCAAAGGAACATGAAGCGTATTTTAGGGATTTACGCTTCAAATGTGAAGCGTAAATGGCGTTTTTACGCTTCACAGGGCTTTACAGTCCCCAGAAATCGCCGCGAGGGCTCGTCTCCTGCAGGGACAGTTACACCCCGTAGCGGTCCCGATACGCCTGCACCTTGGTCAGGTGTTGGCCCAGGTCGTTGCCCTCTTGGGTGGACAAATAGGCCAACAAGTCCGACAGCTGGGCGATGCAGCACACGCCCATGCCCAGGGTGCTGCGCACGTATTGCACGGCGCTGTGGGGCACGTCTTTGACCGAGCCGTCCGCTTGTTTTTCGGTGGCCATTTCCTGGCGGTCCAGGGCAATGGCCATGGCGTGGGGCGTGGCCCCAGCGGCTTGGATCAGGGCAATCGACTCGCGGGCGGCGGTGCCTGCACTCATCACGTCGTCCACGATCAGCACGCGGCCTTGGAGCGGTGCGCCCACCAAACTGCCGCCTTCGCCGTGGTCTTTGGCCTCTTTGCGGTTGTAGGCAAAGGGCACGTTTTTGCCCAAGCGGGCCAGCTCGATGGACACGGCCGCGCCCAGCGGGATGCCCTTGTAGGCGGGGCCAAAGATCATGTCGAACTCGATGCCGCTGGCCAGCAAGGCTTTTGCATAGAATTGCGCGAGTCGGCTGAGCTTGGCGCCATCGTCAAACAAACCGGCATTGAAAAAGTAAGGGCTCATGCGCCCGGCTTTGGTCTTGAATTGCCCAAAGCGCAGCACGCCAGATTCGATGGCAAATTGCACAAATTCCTGAGCCAGCGCCTGTGTGTCGGCGCTGCTTGCCTGTTCTGTCACCATGGGGAAATCCTTGTTCAAACTCACCAGCCTCAACCTCAACGGCATCCGTTCGGCTACGACCAAAGGGGTCGAAGCCTGGCTGGCGCAAGAAAAGCCTGATTGTATTTGCGTGCAAGAAGTCAAAGCCCAGGCGGCAGACGTGGCGGGCAAGTTCGAAGCGCTGGCGGGCCTGAAGGGGCACTTTCAGTTTGCCGAGAAAAAAGGCTATTCGGGCGTGGGCGTGTACACCCGCCACGAGCCGAGCGACGTGGTGATCGGCTTTGACGGCGGCGAGTTCGACGCCGAGGGCCGTTATGCCGAAGTGCGCTTTGACACCCCGCAGCGCAAGCTGTCCATCATCAGCGTGTACTTTCCGAGCGGCTCGTCAGGCCCCGAGCGGCAAGCGGCCAAGTTCCGCTTTTTGGACAAGATGTACCCGCACCTGATGGCGCTCAAAGCCGAGCGTGAGTTCATTGTGTGCAGCGACGTGAACATCGCCCACCAACAGGCCGACCTCAAAAACTGGAAAGGCAACCTCAAGAACAGCGGCTTCTTGCCCGAAGAGCGCGCCTGGATGACCCAGCTCACCACCGAAGGCGGCGTGGTGGACGTGTACCGCCACCTGCAGCCCGACACCACCGACGCTTGCTACACCTGGTGGAGCAACCGCGGCCAAGCCTACGCCAAGAACGTGGGCTGGCGGCTGGACTACCACCTGGCCACGCCCGCTGTGGCCCAGCTGGCCCGCAGCGAGTCGATTTACAAGGGCGAAAAGTTCTCGGACCATGCGCCCATCACCGTGCAATACGAGGGTTTGCTCTGAAGACCCTTGCAGCTGAAGCTGCTTCAATGATCGCCATGGCCTGATTTCTTGGGCTCGGCGGAGTTGGCATGAAAAAATGGCTGGGTGTTTTTGGGGGGCTGTTGCTCGCGGCCGTGGCGTATTTTGGGCTGTGGCCCGTGCCGATTGAGCCGGTCAGCTGGGCTGCCCCCACCGCCCCCGGCTATGCGGGGCCTCACGCGGTCAACGACAAATTGGCCAAGCTCAATCTCATTGACCTGGGCTCAGAAACCGGGCCCGAGCACATCGCCATCGGCCCCGACGGCAAGCTCTACACCACAGTCGAGAGCGGTCGCATCTTGCGCATGCAGCCCGATGGCTCGCAGCAAGAGGTGTTTGCGCACACCGGTGGCCGGGTGTTGGGGTTTGACTTTGATGCCCGGGGGCACTTGATCGCTGCCGATGCCGTCAAAGGCTTGCTGTCGATTGCGCCCGACAAATCCATCCAGCTGCTGACCGACAAAGTCAATGTGAACGGCCAGCCCGACCCGATCCGCTATGCCGATGCGGTGGTGGTGGCCAAGAGCGGCAAGATGTACCTGAGCGACGCCTCCACCCGCTTTGCGCCCAAAGACTGGGGCGGTACCTTCGAGGCCAGCGTGCTGGACATTTTGGAGCAATCGGCCACTGGCCGCGTGCTGGAGTTTGACCCGGCCACTGGCCAAACCCGCGTGGTGGCGCGGGGCCTGAGCTTTGCCAACGGCGTGGCGCTGAGCCAGGACGAACAACACCTGTTTGTGAACGAGACAGGCAAATATCGGGTCTGGAAAATCGACCTCAAAGCGCAAAACGTGGATGTGGCGCAAGGCGGCGAGCAAGCCCGCGTGCTGTTCGACAACCTGCCCGGCTACCCCGACAACCTGATGCGTGGGCGCGACGGCAAGATCTGGCTGGGCTTTGCCAAGCCGCGCAACCCGGTCATCGACAAGCTGGCAACCCAGCCCTTCATGCGCCAAGTCACGTTGCGCCTGCCCCGCGCCTTGTGGCCCATTCCCAAGGCTTATGGCCATGTGATGGCCTTCACCGAAGACGGTCAGGTGGTCCAAGACCTGCAAGACCCGAGCGGCCAATACCCTGAGAGCACGGGCGTGACCGAAACGGCGGATCGCCTCTATGTCCAGAGCCTGCACGCCAAAGGGCTGGG
>JAHECM010000291.1 GCA_024641725.1 Limnohabitans sp.
AGCCGGGCGAGCCAGGACATCGCAGAGGGCGCGGAAGAAACCGAGGAAGCCGATTTGGAGGATTCTGAAGCGCTGGGTGGATGAGAGGACATAGGACTTTGGTCGGCCTTGGCGAGGTTCGTCAGAAAGGCCATTCATTATAAAAATCCAGCCCCCCCTTGGGCGTGCCAAAAGTCATAAATAGACAATAAAGTATTAGAAATAAATTGAATTATTGGTGTGAGCATGATAAAAAACCTGCCACAGGGCCCTTGCAGGACCTGAACCGGAGGGAGAGGACATGGCGCATGGGTGGCAAAGATGGTGGTCGAACAAGTTCGCGCGTCCCTTGGGCACTGCCTGGGGCGCCTTGGCTGATGCACAGTGTGTGAACTTGGTTTGTTTGGGTCGACAGGCGGGCGGTGATGCTCGCGGTGTGGCCCGCGTCCTGAGCGGCATGCACCTGAGCCCACCGTCCTGGCTCGAGGATGAAGCCAGCCGGCAAGACTGGTTGGTGGACACCTTGCGCGAAGCCAGCGCCCACGAAGTCCGCCGTCACCGCGGCCTGACCTTGGCCCTGCCCGCAGGGCGCTACCAAAGTGGTTGGCTGGAGTTGCCCACGCCACTCGACAGCGAAAACTTGCAAGCCGAAGTCCAACTTGAAGCTGCGCAGTCCTTGGGCGTGTCGGCCGATGACGTCAGCTTTGACTTTGAGATCCTGCCCACCGATCTGGCCAGCCGCGCCAGCACAGACCAGCGAGTGCGCTGGCTGGCTTGTCGGCGCACCGAAATCCGCGACTGGCGCATGCACACGCGTGCTGCGGGCTGGCGCTTGCCAGCGATCGAGAGCGACGAGCAAGCCGCCGCCCGTGCACTGCAGGCTTTGCGCGGCGGGCTCAGCAGTCTGCATGCCCAGCCTTACCATGATTGGCGGTTTGACGTGCAGGCTGGCGATGCCTCCGCAGACCGGTCGGACGACACCCTCGAAGAGGTCTTGGCCGAGGCCCGTGACTTGCCGATTTGGCCTTGGCTGGCCGCGTGCGGTGCCGGTTTGCGGGCGTTTGCATGACCGCCGCCTTGAATTTGCTCCAGTACCCATTGCAGGCCCGCTTGCGTTTGCGGCGATGGCGCGTGGGCACGGGGCTGGCAGGGGTGTTGCTGGGCTTGGCAGCAGGAGGCGCTTGGGGGCTGTGGCAACACCGCGAACTGCCCGGCCTCTCGCAAACGCATGCGCGCTTGCAGGCGCAAGCCGCCCAGCGCCACCACCAATCGCGCCAAGACCAAGAGCGGCAAACCCAAGCCTTGGCTGGACAAGCCCAACTGCGGCATTTGTCGCTGGTGGTGCAACAGCAGCAAGCCTGGGCGGCCTTGAACGCGGCCGTGTTGCAAGAAGCCCGCCGGGGTGCCTGGGTGCTTGAGCGTTTGTACGCCGATGGCGAACGCCTGGCGCTGCATGGGCGGGCCGTTGATGCGGCTGCATTGGGCGAGGCCCAGCGGCGTTTGTCTGACGCCTTGCAGCAGCCCTTGACGCTGGTCAGTTTGGCCGCCAATCCGCGGCCTTCATCAACGGTGACGGCGCCGCCTGCCATGCCTGCCACACCTGGCATGTCTGTATTGGCAGGGCCTGGTGGGGGTCTGGCGTTTGTATGGCAAGGCCATTGGCCTGCGGTGGCAGCACTGCCTGCGTCGAGCGCCGGCCAAGCCAGGCGGTCGCCATGAGGGCGCTGCGTTTTTGGCGAGACGGGTTCCAAGGCCTTGGGCAGCGCTGGCTGCGTCGCTGGGTTTGGGCGGCGGTGGGCGGGGTGGCCGGCTTGCTGTTGAGCCAACTCGGGACCTCGGATGTGGCAGAGCAACACGCGCAGTTGTCGCAGGCGGTTGCGGCCCTCAGCACGCAGGCCGAGGCGGTCAAACCCTCGGCCGCTGCGGTGGCGGTGGGAGTGGGCGTGGAGGAATCGGACGTGGCCAGTTTGCCGGGCACCTCGGCCCCTGCGAATGCGTTGTGGCTCGAACAGTTGCCGAGCCTGAACCCGTCAGCCCCCCTTTGGACGGCCTTGCAGCAGGGTCTGACCCAGCAAGGGCTGCAGGTTTTGTCGCTGCGGCCATTGGCCTGGTCACCCGGTGTGCCACTGGGCAGCCAGGCTGTGGCGGTGCGCTTGCAAGGCCAGTTTGGCGATTGGCAGCAAGCTTGGTTGGCACTGGCCCAAGCCGGGCCTGTGTGGTCTTTGGACAGTCTGACCCTGAGCGCCAGTTCGCTGCCCGGGCAGGTGCAGCTGGAGGGCGTTTTGCGTGTTTGGGCGCATCCAGGGGCGGGCGGGCGCAAGGCCTGGCCTGCCGGGTGGGATCACCTCGGGCCGTCTGCTGCGGCCTCCAAAGTCAACCCCTTTGCCCTGGCGTTTTCTGCGGCAATGGGGGGCGACTCGACCGGGACTGTTGCAGCCTCAATGCAGGGAACAGCACAGGGAATAAACCCGGGAACGGCGCAGGAATCTGGCGAGCTGAAGCCTGCCGATGCGGCCATGCCCTTGCCCGCCGATCCGCGTCAATGGCCCCTGGCTCGGATTCGGCTTTTGGGCATTTGGCAGCAGGGCCAGCAAACGCAAGCCGTGCTGGGCGCGGGGCCGCATTGGGTAGCGCTGGGGCCTGGGGCGGTGCTGGCACAAGAGGCTTACCTTGTCCAGGCCATCCATGCCGACGCGGTGGTGCTGCAATCGGTCACCGGGCCAGCGGTCAGGCAGGTGTTGTCACTGAATGCGCGATGGAACGGAGGTCGACGATGAAACCATTACCGAGCGGGCCCAAGGGCTTGTTGTCCGGCTTGCTGGCCTTGGCATGGCCACTGCTGGGAGGCGCGCAAACAGTGGCCAATCCGCCAGCGGTGGCCGCCATCGCCACGCCGGGGCTGCAAGCGCCCATCAGCCTGAACTTTTCGAACATTGAGCTGCGCGCCCTGATGCAGGTGTTTGCCGACTTCACCGGTCTCAACGTGGTCACCACCGACACCGTGACCGGCAGCGTGTCGGTGCGGCTCAAAGACGTGCCCTGGCCCCAAGCGCTTCAGATCGTGTTGCAATCCAAGGGACTGGGCTCTCGCCAAGAAGGGCAAGTGATTTGGGTGGCGCCGCAAGACGAATGGTTGCAGCGCGAGAAAAAGCACATCGAAGCGCAGACCGCGCTGGAGGCGGTGGCCCCTTTGCACACGCTGTCGATGCGGCTGCAATACGCACGGGCCTTTGAGGTGGCCCAGCGGCTGCAGGGCAACGCTGCAGCAGGGGGTGCATCGGTGGGAGGTGCAACGGGAAGTGCAGCAGTAGGTGTGGGAGGTGTAGGCGGAGGCCGTTGGCTCAGCCCGCGCGGCAGCGTGATGGCCGAGCCCCGCACCAACCAGTTGTTTGTGTCGGACGTGCCTGCCCGCTTGTCGGAGGTGCAGCAGATCGTCAGCCGCCTGGACGTGCCGGTGCGCCAAGTGCTGATTGAAGCCCGCATCGTCGAGGCGGACGACCAGTTTGGTGAGTCGCTGGGTGTGCGCTTGGGCTTGGGCAGCACAGCGGCGGGCGGCAGCCGCAACCTGGCCTTGGGCGCGAGCAACGCCGCCACTGGCAGCGGGGTGGTCACGGGCAATCAGGTCAATTTCCCCGCTGGCAATGCCGGCCAGACCCTCGTCAACCCAGCCACTGCTGCCGTGTCTTTGTTCAATGCCACGGCGGACAAGTTCATCAACTTGGAGCTCTCGGCACTGGAAGCCGATGGCCGGGGAAAAGTGGTCTCGCGACCCCGCGTCATCACCGCCGACCAGACCAAGGCCTTGATCGAGCAAGGCACGGAGCTGCCCTACCAAACGGCGTCGGCCACGGGCGGCACCACCTTGACCGCCATCACCTTTCGCAAGGCCAACCTCAAGCTCGAAGTCACGCCGCAAATCACCCCCGACGGCTCGGTGGTGCTGGAGGTGGACGTGAACCGCGACAGCGTGGGGCAGCTGACCACCGCCGGCTACGCCATCAACACCAAACACGTCAAAACCCAGGTGCGTGTGCAAGACGGCGGCACCGTGGTGCTGGGCGGCATTTTTGAAGACGCCGACAAAAACGACGAAGCCAAAGTCCCCAGCTTGGGCGATCTGCCGGTGTTGGGCTGGTTGTTCAAAAACCGCCAGCAAACCCGGCGAAAAAGCGAGTTGCTGGTGTTTCTGACCCCCCGCGTCTTGGCCGACAGCACGCCAGCGGTGGACATGGTGGGGCCGGTGGCCGGTCAGGCGGACCCCCGGCCTGTGGTGGCCCCGGTGCGCTGAGGCGGGGGAGGGCACTCCCAGCGAGACTGGGCGCCAGCCCCGTCTCGCATACACTTGCGGGTCCGTGCGCAGGCCCCTGGAATGGCCAAAAGCGCCAGTATTTTCGCGTGTGAGACCGTCTTGAACATCATCTTCGTGGGCCT
>JAHECM010000155.1 GCA_024641725.1 Limnohabitans sp.
CAGCGCCTGAAAGAGCTGACCGGCATGGGCAAGCTGGTCGAAGCCCAGCGCTTGGAGCAGCGCACCCGCTTTGACCTGGAAATGCTGTCCGAAGTGGGCCACTGCAAGGGCATTGAAAACTACACCCGGCATTTGTCGGGCGCAGCGCCGGGCGATCCGCCCAGCACGCTGACCGACTACATGCCGCCCGACGCCATCATGTTCTTGGACGAGAGCCACCAGATGATTGGCCAGCTCAACGCCATGTACAACGGCGACAAGGCGCGCAAAACCACGCTGGTGGAGTACGGTTTTCGCCTGCCCAGCGCGCTGGATAACCGCCCGCTCAAGTTCGAAGAATTCGAAAAGCGCATGCGCCAGTGCATCTTCGTCTCGGCCACCCCGGCCGATTACGAAAAAACCCACGCTGGCAAGGTGGTCGAGCAAGTGGTGCGCCCCACCGGCTTGGTGGACCCGCTGGTGGAGGTGCGCCCCGCCACGCACCAGGTGGACGATGTGCTGCAAGAAATCCGCATCCGCGCGGACAAAAACGAGCGTGTGCTGATCACCACGCTGACCAAGCGCATGGCCGAGCAGCTGACCGATTACCTGAGCGACAACGGCGTGAAAGTGCGCTACCTGCACAGCGATGTGGACACGGTGGAGCGGGTCGAAATCTTGCGCGACTTGCGCCTGGGCGCTTTTGATGTGTTGGTGGGCATCAACCTGCTGCGCGAGGGGTTGGACATTCCCGAGGTGTCATTGGTGGCGATTTTGGACGCCGACAAAGAGGGCTTTTTGCGGGCCGAGCGCAGCCTGATCCAAACCATTGGTCGAGCGGCGCGCAACCTGAACGGCCGGGCGATTTTGTACGCCGACCGCATCACCGAGTCCATGAAAAAAGCCATGGGCGAGACCGAGCGCCGGCGCGTCAAACAGTTGGCGCACAACGAGGCCATGGGCATCACGCCCAAGAGCATTGTCAAAAAAGTCAAAGACCTGATCGACGGCGTGTACAGCGAAAAGTCGGGCAAAGAGGCCGAACGCCTGGAGCAGGCGGCCCTGCAAAAGGCCAAGGTCGAGGACATGAGTGAGAAAGACATCGCCCGCGCGATCAAACAGCTCGAAAAGCAAATGATGGAGCACGCCCGCAATTTGGAATTCGAAAAGGCCGCGCAGGTGAGGGATCAGCTGACGGTCTTGAAAGAGCAGGCCTTTGGGGCGGCCAGCGGGCTATAACCCAGCGATTTGATCGGGAATCGGCTATACTTGAGTTCTTTAGTCGGGAACCCGGAATTCACTGGGCCGACGCGAGGCCCAGCCCAACCCTTTGAGGAGCTTGCCATGCGATTGACCACCAAAGGCCGTTTTGCCGTCACTGCCATGATCGACTTGGCTTTGCGCCAGCAGTCGGGTCCCGTGACTCTGGCAGCCATCAGCCAGCGTCAGCAGATTTCGCTGTCCTACTTGGAGCAGTTGTTTGGCAAGTTGCGCCGCCAAAACCTGGTGGAATCCACCCGGGGCCCGGGCGGCGGTTACACCCTAGGACGCAAAGCCGCGGACATCACCGTGGCCGACATCATTTTGTCAGTGGACGAACCCATCGACGCCACCCACTGCGGTGGCAAAGAAAACTGCCACGGCGGCGACAGCCGCTGCATGACGCATGACCTGTGGTCCGCCCTGAACGCCAAGATGGTCGAGTTTTTGGACTCCGTGTCCCTGCAAAAACTGGTGGACGACCAGATCACCAAAGGGGTGGTGATTGAGCAAAAGCCGAGCATCAAACGTGCCATTTCCCCCATGCCGGTGGTCAAGCCCATCCGCGTGACCGGCCCCAATTCTGTGTTTGAACTGGGCAACGTGTTTGCCAAGTCCTGATCTTTTACAAAGAAGTACTGCCATGGATTCGACCCCGCATTTCCCCATTTACATGGACTACGGTGCCACCAACCCTTGCGACCCGAGGGTGGTAGACGCCATCGTGCCTTGGTTGCGCGCACACTTCGGCAACCCCGCTTCGCGCAGCCACGCTTGGGGCTGGGAGGCCGAAGAGGCTGTCGAAAACGCCCGCAAGCATGTGGCTGACCTCATCGGCGCTGACCCGCGTGAAATCGTCTGGACCAGCGGCGCGACCGAGTCCAACAACCTCGCGCTCAAGGGCGCGGCGCAGTTCTACAAATCGCGCGGCAAGCACCTGATCACCGTCAAGACCGAGCACAAAGCGGTATTGGACACCATGCGTGAACTCGAGCGTCAGGGCTTTGAAGTGACGTATCTGGACGTGCAAGCCGATGGCCTGCTGAGCATGGACGCGCTCAAAGCCGCCATCCGCCCCGACACGATCTTGATCAGCGTGATGTTCGTGAACAACGAAATCGGTGTGATTCAAGACATTCCGGGCATCGGGGCCATGTGCCGCGAAAAGGGCATCTTGTTCCATGTGGACGCGGCGCAAGCCACGGGCAAAGTGGCCATTGATTTGAACACCTTGCCGGTGGACCTGATGAGCCTGGCCTCGCACAAAACCTATGGTCCCAAAGGCATTGGCGCTTTGTATGTGCGACGCAAGCCCCGCGTGCGCTTGGAAGCGCAGATGCACGGCGGTGGCCACGAGCGCGGCATGCGTTCGGGCACGCTGCCCACCCACCAGTGCGTGGGCATGGGCGAGGCATTTCGCATTGCCAAGCTCGAAATGGCGCAAGACAACGCCAAAGCAGCGGCGCTGCACAAGCGCTTGATCGATGGTTTGTCCGACATGGAGCAGGTGTTCTTGAACGGCCACGCCACCCAGCGCGTGATGCAAAACATCAACATCAGCTTCAACTATGTCGAAGGCGAATCGCTGATCATGGGCATCAAAGGCTTGGCGGTGTCGTCGGGCTCGGCCTGCACCTCGGCCAGCTTGGAGCCCAGCTACGTGCTGCGCGCCCTGGGCCGCAGCGACGAGCTGGCCCACAGCAGCTTGCGCATGACGATTGGCCGCTGGACCACCGAAGAAGAAATCGACTTTGCGATCCAGACCATCCGCGAGAACGTCACCAAACTGCGCGACTTGAGCCCCTTGTGGGAGATGTTCAAGGACGGCGTGGACTTGAGCACCATCCAATGGGCTGCCCACTGATTACGGAGAAACACCATGGCATATTCTGAAAAAGTCGTTGACCACTACGAAAACCCCCGCAACGTCGGCTCCTTTGACAAGGGCGACGAGGATGTGGGCACTGGCATGGTCGGTGCGCCCGCTTGCGGCGACGTGATGAAGCTGCAGATCAAGGTCAACCCGAGCACGGGCGTGATCGAAGACGCCCGCTTCAAGACCTACGGCTGCGGCTCGGCCATCGCGTCCAGCTCGCTGGTGACCGAATGGGTCAAGGGAAAAACGCTGGACGAAGCGGCGGCCCTGAAGAACAGCCAGATTGCCGAAGAGCTGGCGCTGCCACCCGTCAAAATCCACTGCTCCATCTTGGCCGAAGACGCCATCAAGGCGGCCGTGGACGACTACAAGAAAAAACACGCCTAACCCAACGGACAACCCATCATGGCCATCACCGTCAGTGAAGCAGCAGCCCGCCACGTGACCCGCTACCTGAGCAAGCGGGGCAAGGGCCTGGGCGTGCGCCTGGGCGTCAAGACCACCGGCTGCTCAGGCTTGGCTTACAAGCTCGAATATGTCGACGATGCCGAGCCCGAGGACGTGATTTTTGAAGGCCACGGCGTCAAAGTGCTGGTGGACCCCAAGAGCCTGGCCTACATCGACGGCACCGAGTTGGACTTTGTGCGCGAAGGGCTCAATGAGGGCTTTCGCTTCAACAACCCGAACGAGCGTGACCGCTGCGGCTGCGGCGAGTCCTTCCGCGTGTGATCTCCCTCCAGGCCAACGATTTCGAGCTGTTTGAGCTGCCTGTGCAGTTCGCGCAAGACCGCGCGCTGATCGACGAGCGTTGGAAAGCCCTGCAGCGTCAAGCCCACCCGGACCGCTTTGCCGCCCAAGGCGCGGCGGCCCAGAGGGTGGCCATGCAGTGGTCGGTGCGCATCAACGAGGCTTACCAGCGGCTCAAAGACCCGCTCAAGCGCGCGGCTTACCTCTGCGAACTGCGTGGCGTGCCTGTGCAAGCCGAGAGCAACACCGCCATGCCGCCTGCTTTTTTGATGCAGCAAATGGCCTGGCGCGAAGGCTTGGAAGACACCGAGGCGGTGGCCGCGCTCCAAGCGCTGGCCGACGAGGTGGCCGCCGAGCGCTTGCGGGTGCAGCAGTCGCTGGCCGAATGGCTGGATGTGCGCCAAGACCCACAGGCGGCGGTGGGGCAGGTGAGGGCGTTGATGTTCATTGAGCGTTTTACCGCCGAGGTGAACGCTAAACTCGACAAATTGTCGGTCTGACCGCGTCCTGCTCCAG
>JAHECM010000158.1 GCA_024641725.1 Limnohabitans sp.
GTGACGGAGGTGCGCCCCACGCGCACGATGCGCGAGAAGAACGACAAGATGTCGCCCACCTTGACGGCCTGTTTGAAGATGAACTCGTTCACGGCCACCGTCACCATGCGGCCGCGCACCCGCCGCGCCGGCAAGACGGCACCCGCCAAGTCCACTTGGGCCATCACCCAGCCGCCAAAAATATCGCCGCTGGCATTGCAGTCGGCCGGCATGGGAATGACCTTGAGCACCAGCTCTTGGTCGGTGGGCAAATCGACGATCGTTCGGGTGTTGTTTGACATGGGCACAATCCACGGTTGGTTTACACAGGATTGTCCCTCATGCGTCACCACGGCCACGCTGCTTCTCCCGAGTCCGGTCCCCCAGTCACCCGTGGCGATTGGCAGACCCTTTCACGCCTGCTGCCTTATCTGTGGCAATACAAGTGGCGGGTGCTGTTTGCGCTCTTGTTCATGGTGGGGGCCAAGCTGGCCAATGTGGGCGTGCCCTTGCTGCTCAAGGCCTTGGTGGACACCATGACGCTGGCGTCCAGCGACCCCAAGGCTTTGCTGGTGGTGCCTGCCGCTTTGTTGCTGGGGTATGGCGCTTTGCGCTTGTCCACCTCCGCCTTCACCGAGCTGCGCGAGTTGGTCTTTGCCAAGGCCACGCAGGGCGCAGCCCGCAGCATTGCGCTGCAGACGTTTGAACACCTGCACGCGCTCAGCCTGCGCTTTCATCTGGCGCGTCAAACGGGAGGCATGACGCGCGACATCGAGCGCGGGGTGCGCGGCATCGAATCGCTCATCAATTACTCGCTGTACAGCATCGTGCCGACCTTGATCGAGGTGGCGCTGGTGCTGACCATTTTGGCGGTCAAGTTCGACATGTGGTTCGCCTGGATCACCATCGCGGCCTTGTCCTTGTATATTTTCTTCACGGTGCGCATCACCGAGTGGCGCACCCAGTTCAGGCGGCAAGCCAACGAGTTCGATTCGGCCGCGCACACCAAAGCGATTGACTCGCTGCTCAATTACGAAACCGTCAAATACTTTGGCAACGAGGCCTTTGAGGCGCAGCGTTACGACGACAGTTTGGAGCGCCTGCGCCGCGCAAGGCTCAAAGCGCAGACCACCTTGTCCGTTCTCAACACGGGGCAGCAACTCATCATCGCCAGCGCGCTGGTGGCCATGCTCTGGCGCGCCACGCAGGGCGTGGTGGATGGGCGCATGACCCTGGGCGATCTGGTCATGATCAATGCCTTCATGATCCAGCTCTACATCCCGCTCAACTTTTTGGGGGTGCTGTACCGCGAGATCAAACAAAGCCTGACCGACCTGGACAAAATGTTCACGCTGATGGACCGCGAGCGCGAGGTGGCCGACGCCCCAGACGCGCAGCCATTGGCTTTGCAGGGCGCGCCCTCGGTGGTGTTTGACCAAGTGTCCTTTGCCTACGAAGCCGATCGACCCATCCTCAAAGGCGTGAGCTTCGAGATCCCTGCGGGCAAGACGGTGGCGGTGGTCGGTCCTTCGGGATCGGGCAAGTCCACGCTGGCGCGCTTGATGTTCCGCTTTTACGATGTGCAGCAAGGCACCATCCGTGTGGCTGGTCAAGACATTCGCAGCGTCACCCAAGCCAGCGTGCGCCGCGCATTGGGCATCGTGCCGCAAGACACAGTGCTGTTCAACGACAGCGTGGCCTACAACATCGCCTATGGCCGACCGGGGGCCAGTCAGGCCGAGATCGAAGGCGCAGCCCGTGCGGCCCGCATCCACGACTTCATCGTCTCCACCCCCAAGGCTTATGCCACGTCGGTGGGCGAGCGCGGGCTCAAGCTCTCGGGCGGCGAAAAGCAGCGCGTGGCCATTGCGCGCACCTTGCTCAAAGACCCACCCATCTTGGTGTTTGACGAGGCCACGTCGGCCCTGGACTCGGCCAACGAGCGCGCCATCCAGTCCGAACTGGCCAGCGTGGCCCACAACAAAACCACGCTGGTGATAGCCCATCGCTTGTCCACGGTGGTGGATGCGCACGAGATTTTGGTGATGGACGCGGGCTGCATCATCGAGCGCGGCACCCACGCCCAGTTGTTGGCGCAGCAAGGGCGCTACGCCAACATGTGGGCGCTGCAGCAGTCAAGCGAGGCCACATAATCGCGCCATGGAAACCAAGTGGCTTGAAGACTTTGTCAGTCTGGCGGAAACCCGCAGTTTCAGCCGTTCGGCGCAGCTGCGCCATGTGACACAACCCGCATTTTCGCGACGTATCCAGTCGCTCGAAGCTTGGGCGGGGGCCGATCTGGTGGACCGCAGCTCTTACCCCACCACTTTGACGCCTGCGGGCGAGACCCTATACGCCCAGGCGATGGAGCTGCTGCAGTCGCTCCAAAACACCCGTGCCATGCTGCGTGGGCATGTGTCGGCCGGGCAGGACTTCATTGAATTTGCCCTTCCACACACTCTGGCATTCACGTTTTTCCCGTCATGGGTGGCCGGATTGCGTGAGGGCTTTGGCCAGATCAAAAGCCGCTTGATCGCCCTCAATGTGCACGACGCCGCCATGCGTTTGGCCGAAGGCGGTTGCGACTTGTTGATCACTTACCACCACCCGTCTCAGCCCCTGCAGCTCGACGCCGAACGCTACGACATGGTGGTTTTGGGGCACGAGGTGATCGCCCCTTATGCCAAGCCTGATGCGCGTGGGCAGTCGGTGTTTGCTTTGCCCGGCAGCACCCAGCGGCCGTTGCCCTACTTGGGGTATGCACCCGGAGCCTATTTGGGCGGCGTGACCGATTGGATACTTAAGCAGTCGGGCACCGCAATCCATTTGGACCGCGTGTACGAAACCGACATGGCCGAGGGCCTCAAGGGGATGGCGGTGGAAGGGCATGGCATCGCCTTTTTGCCCGCCAGTGCGGTCAAAAAAGAAGTGCAGGCGGGGACTTTGGTGTCCTTGCTGGCCGCTGAGTTGCCCGATTTGACGTTGACGATGGAGGTCCGCGCTTACCGCGAGAAAAACAGCCACCGCAGTGGCTCCAAACGTTTGGTGCAAGATTTGTGGGCTTTCCTGAGTGCCCCATCGCCAGCGCCTTGATCTGGCGTCCCTTGCATCGGGTACACCCTGATGGAGTGCCGGAAAAAATTTGACTATATTCACAGCTTGGATTTTGGCGGGCCCGAATCCTGCATATCATGGCCGTTCATGGGCATGGCTTGCTGTTTTGGTGCATGGCCTGTGTCTTGAACACCCACTCTGCCCGTCGGGGCACAACCCTTTGGAGATAACCGATGAACAAAAAATTGCTCGTGGCCGCGTTGGCCGCTCTGGCTGGCCTCACGGTTCAAGCCGACACACTGGACAAAGTCAAGGGCGCGGGCGCCATCACCATGGGCGTGCGCGACTCCTCGGGCGCTTTGTCCTACACCCTGGGTGACGGCAAATATGCTGGTTTTCATTACGAAATTTGCCAGCGCATCATCGGCAACGTCGAAAAAGCCGTGGGCAAAAAATTGGATGTGAAATTCCAGTCGGTCACCTCGCAAAACCGCATCCCTTTGGTGCAAAACGGCACGGTGGACATCGAGTGCGGCTCGACCACCAACAACGCAGCTCGCCAAAAAGACGTGTCGTTTGTGGTCACCACCTATGTGGAAGAAGTGCGCATCGCTGTGAAAGCCGCTTCGGGCATCACCTCGATCTCGCAACTCAAAGACCGCAACGTGGCCACCACCACCGGCACCACCTCGGTGCAGTTGCTGCGCAAACATGAGCGCGCCAACGGCATCGACTTCAAAGAAGTCTTTGGCAAGGACCACGCTGACAGCTTTTTGCTGCTGGACTCCGGCCGCGCTGACGCGTTTGTGATGGACGGCTCCATCTTGGCCGGCAACATCGCCAACGCCAAGAACCCCGCTGAATTCAAAATCGTGGGCGAAGTCCTTTCGGTCGAACCCATCGCCATCATGATCCGCAAGGACGACGCCGCCTTCAAGAAGGTGGCCGACGACACCGTGCGTGACCTGGTCAAGAGCGGTGAAATGGCCAAGCTGTGGGACAAGTGGTTCTTGCAGCCCATCCCACCCAAGGGCGTCAAAGTCGGTCTGGCTTTGAGCGACAGCACCAAAGCCGCTTGGGCCAACCCCAACGACAAGCCTGCTGAAGACTACGCCAAGAAGTAAACCATCTTGGTCTTGAACAACCCCGCCGCGAGAGACTTGGGCGGGGTTTCTTTTTGGGCCAACACTTGGCCATGAGGGAGTGTAAAAAATGACATGGGATTGGCAGGTCTTTTTGACCGATGACGGCAGTGGCCGCACCTACCTGGAGTGGATGCTGGAAGCCTGGCGCTGGACGCTGGCGGTGGCCGGCAGTGCCTGGCTGGTGGC
>JAHECM010000162.1 GCA_024641725.1 Limnohabitans sp.
TGGTCAAGGGCCTCTTGCTCAAGCAAATGCAGCCACAAGTTCAAGTGACGGCCGACAACCTCAATGACTTTTTGGGTGTGCGCAAGTTCAGCTATGGCCGCGCAGAGCAAAAAAATCAGGTTGGCCAAGTGGTTGGACTGGCTTGGACCGAGGTGGGTGGCGACTTGCTGACCATCGAAGCCGCCCTCATGCCAGGCAAAGGGGTGATCACCCGTACCGGCTCACTGGGCGATGTGATGAAAGAGTCCGTGGAAGCCGCACGCACCGTTGTGCGCAGCCGCTCGCGCTTGCTTGGCATCAAAGACGAGGTCTTTGAAAAGAAGGATCTGCACATTCACGTGCCCGATGGCGCTACCCCCAAAGACGGCCCCAGTGCAGGCGCGGCCATGGTGACCGCCATGGTGTCTGCCATGACCGGTATTGCCGTGCGTGCGGATGTGGCCATGACCGGCGAGATCACCTTGCGCGGTGAAGTCACCGCCATCGGTGGACTCAAGGAAAAGTTGCTCGCTGCTTTGCGCGGGGGCATCAAGACCGTGATGATTCCCGAAGAAAACGTCAAGGATTTGCAGGACATCCCCGAGAACGTCAAAAACGGTCTGGAAATCGTGCCAGTCAAATGGGTGGATCAAGTGCTCGAAACGGCACTCGAAGCCAAACCTGTGCCCTTGACAGAAGAAGAGTTGGCGGCTTCTGCCGCAGTGACCTTGGCCGCTTCAACGGCCAAAACCGAAGCCACCAAACATTGATGCAAATTAATGAGGGCGCTCTCAAAACACCCTCAAAAATGCGTTATAATTTGACCACTGCAGCGAATCAAGCATACAATGCGAAGTTCTCTGAAATGCGGGAATAGCTCAGTTGGTAGAGCGCAACCTTGCCAAGGTTGAGGTCGCGAGTTCGAGCCTCGTTTCCCGCTCCAAACATCGGAAGAAGTGCCAACATCTTCCATCTAAAAAGGGAAGCTACAGCTTCCCTTTTTTTTCAGAACACGGCGCGATAGCAAAGCGGTTATGCAACGGATTGCAAATCCGTCTAGCCCAGTTCGACTCTGGGTCGCGCCTCCAGTTTGATGCCATTTTTCGAAAGAAAAAAAAGCAAGCTCGGAAACCCAAAAATGGGTTGAACGTTCAAGTTGCCTCTGAAGTTAGACTATAATTTCAGTTGCACTTACGCGGGAATAGCTCAGTTGGTAGAGCGCAACCTTGCCAAGGTTGAGGTCGCGAGTTCGAGCCTCGTTTCCCGCTCCATATCTCGGAAGAATGACCAAGTTCTTCCACTTCAAAAAAGGGAAGCGACGCTTCCCTTTTTTGTCGGTTCATCAGATCATGGCGCGATAGCAAAGCGGTTATGCAACGGATTGCAAATCCGTCTAGCCCAGTTCGACTCTGGGTCGCGCCTCCAAAAAAAGCCACAGGCACTCGCCCGTGGCTTTTTTTGGCTTCTCAGTAGTAACACCATCACGCTCTTGGTCCTAAAGCACTAGATTGGTGCCTTTGGTCACAGCAGGAGCCTTTGGATGAACGCATCCCTAATTCAAAATATGTTGGTGGGTTGCCTGATCGTCGGGTTTGCTGCCATGGAATTCATCAGCCGACGTTACCGCGACACCGTGAACGCAAGCCCCAACGACACCAAGTTGGAACTGTTCATGTTCCTGAGTCTGTTGGCCATCACGCAGCCCTTGACTATATTGACCACCAGCAAGTTGGGGGCTTGGTTGGCGCCTGAATACAAAGGGGTGCTGTCCGACTGGTCTTGGTGGTCCACGGTGCTTGTTTTGGTGGTGGTGGATGACATGAGCCAATACTGGTGGCACCGACTGTCGCATTCGCCGCTGCTGTGGCCGCTGCACCGTGCGCACCACTCGGCGGAGTACATGAGCATTCGCGTGACGTTTCGCAACAATTTCTTCTACTACCTGATGATGCCTGGCCTGTGGTTTGCCGGTGCATTGCTTTACATGGGGGTGGGAGGGATGGTCTATGCCATGTACTTCGTGGTCAAACTGTTTGTCATCTTGGGCGCGCATTGCGCTTGGCGCTGGGACGAGCCGCTGTACCGCATTCCCGCGTTGCGTCCTCTGATGTGGGTGCTGGAGCGCACGATTTCCACACCCGCTACCCATTGGGCGCACCATGCCATTACCAATGACGATGGGGTTGGCCATTACAAGGGCAACTTTGGTAATTTGCTGTTCGTTTGGGACATGATTTTTGGCAGTGCCCACATCACCCGCAAATACCCTGAACGCGTTGGCCTCATTGACGATAAATTGTTTGGACAAGAGCGTTGGTATCACCAAATGTTCTATCCGTTTTTGCAATCGTCGCGTGAACACACCGCCTTGAAATTTGGCGGGACAATTTATGACGGCCCCGATGGTGACGGCGCGAACCCAACGACCCCAAAAGGAGCCACGTCATGAAGTGGGCTTACATTTGTTTGTTGATGGCGGGTGTTTTGCCGGTGATCGCTGCGGGCATTGCCAAAGCGGGTGCCAAAGGCTATGACAACCACGATCCGCGTGCCTGGATGGCCAAGCTCAGCGGGCGACGCGCTCGCGCTGACGCGGCCCAGGCTAACAGCCTTGAAGCGTTTCCGTTCTTTGCGGCAGGCGTGTTGTTGACCATGCATGCGGGCGTCAATCCTGGCCTGATCGACGCTTTGGCGGCGGTCTTTGTGCTGGCGCGGATCATCTACATCGCTTGCTATGTGACGGATCGCGCCAGCATGCGCTCCATGTTTTGGGCGGTGGGCTACCTCTGTGTTTTGGTTTTGTTCGGTCTGGCCATCGCGGCGTGATTTGTTCGCGGACCAGAGGGCAGAAATCGCTGCGAATCAAGGCACAATAGAGCCCTTGCCCGGATGGTGAAACTGGTAGACACATCGGACTTAAAATCCGCTGCTTCCGTAAAAGGGGCGTGCCGGTTCGATTCCGGCTCCGGGCACCAGTTAAGAGTAATGCCATGACCCACGAACACGCCCCGTTTGAAATCCACGTGCATGGTGATGTTCCCATCAAGCCTGAAACCACTGCTGCTGCCCTGAGCGAGGCGCTTCGGCCACTGTGGAAATACGCTGGAGCCCGGTCTTTTGCGGACGGCGCTCCCAGCCTCTACGAAGAAGAGCCCGGCATCCTTTTTGATGCCGCCAGCCACCGTTTGCAAATGTGCTGGACGGTCCGTGGCGACGAGGACTTTCGCATGGTGCTTGACGATCTGTGCATGAACCTCAACGACATGTCTGCGGCAGGCGCGCAAATAGAAGTCACCTTCTACGATGCCGAGTTTGATGAAGAGGACGAGGCCCAAGGGGGCGAGTCGCGCGATGATTTCGTGATGCTGTTTGTCGGCCCAGACCCGGCGGCCATCATGCAAGCCCAGCGGGATTTGCTGGTGCACGACGTGGTCAACATGATGGAGCGCCACTTTGACGGCTCCGAACTCGGTGGCGTGGTGGCAGAAATTGACAAGTTGTTCAGCCAACGCTTTGACAGCCTGGTCAGCTCTTTGGACATTGGCAAGCCTCCCCGTGGCCCGGGGGGGAGCAATGGGCATGGGGGTGGTGGCCGCCGCCCCCGACATTTGCATTGACCTTGCGACACTGAGCCAATTTGGCTTCACAATCCCTCTGGCGCAGGCGCTTGCCTGCCCCCCTACGAGGAGATGATCTGGTGAAGCCCCTGTTTTCTGCTGACATTTTGAATCCTGGCGTGCGCCCGCGAGAGGTGCTGGGCTGGGCCATGTACGACTTTGCCAACTCCGGCTATACCACGGTGGTCATCACTGCCGTGTTTGCGGCTTATTTTGTCGGGGGTGTGGCCGGTGGCGCCAGCTGGGCCACGCTGGCTTGGACCTTGGGCTTGAGTCTGTCGTATGCCATCGTCATGTTGACCATGCCGGGCCTGGGCGCTTGGGCTGACCGCCATGCGGCCAAGAAAAAGCTGTTGATGATCTTCACAGGTGGCTGCGTGCTGTCCACAGCTGCATTGGCCTGGGTGGGGCCTGGGCAGGTGGCTTTGGGCTTGGCCTTGCTGGTCTTGTCCAACACGTTTTACTCTTGCGGCGAATCGCTCACCGCATCCTTCTTGCCCGAGTTGGCCACGCCCTCAGGCATGGGCCGCGTGAGCGGCTGGGGCTGGGCCTTGGGCTACATCGGTGGCATGTTGGCCTTGGGCATTTGCTTGGCTTATGTTTTGTCAGCGCAAGCCCGCTCAGAGCCCGCCGCCAGTTTTGTGCCGGTGACGATGCTGATCACGGCGGCCATTTATGGTGCTGCCGCCATGGTCACCTTTGCCCTGATGCGCGAGCATGCCCAGCCCTTTGTGTCTCAGACCCGAGCAGAGGG
>JAHECM010000008.1 GCA_024641725.1 Limnohabitans sp.
TGGGGTGCTGGCCAGGCCGGTTTCGCGCTCGCTGGTCAGGTTGGGGGCGTACCAATTGACCACCGGCATCAGGCCGCCCGACAGATCGCTCACGCCCGCCGTGGCCCCCAGCGCATTGCGCGGGCTGTGGCAGGCGGCGCAGTGGCCCAGGCCCTGCACCAAATAAGCCCCACGGTTCCACTCGGGGCTGTGTTGGGGCTCGGGCTGAAAGCCTTGTGGCCTGAAAAACAAAGTGCGCCAGACCGCCAGCGCTGGCTGCGTGCCCAGCGGCCAAGCCAGGCCGTGATCGGGTGTGGCTTGGTGGACGGCGGGCTGGCTTTGCAGCCAGGCCCACATGGCGTCGCTGTCTTCGCGGCTGATGACGCTGGTGTGCTCGTACGGAAAGGCCGGGGCCAGCAAGCGCCCGCCGCGCGAGCGGCCGTGGTGCAAAGCGTTCCAAAAGTCTTGCGCACGCCAATGGCCCAGCCCGGTCTCGGGGTCGGGCGTGAGGTTGCTGCTGTAAACCGGGCCAAACGGCGTCTCGATGGCGCGGCCCCCCGCCAGCGGCGCGCTGCCGCGTGGCGTGTGGCAGGCGATGCAGTTGCCCGCTTGCACCAAATAGCGGCCGCGTTGCAGGGTGTCGGCGGTGGCACCAACGTGGGCAGGGGGGGCGTTTGATTCAAGGCGCGGGGTGTTCAGCAGATCGCCCCAGTTGTCCCACACGACGGCGGCGGCCAGCAGGCTCAGGCCCAGCAACAACAACTGGCCAGCGCGGCGCAAGAGTGGGGCGCTCTTTGGGAGATTGGTCATGGCCGGACCCCGCTCAGCTCCGGCGCGCTGCCGCAGCGCAAGGCCGCATCGGTCTGCGCGCTCGGCGGGGGTGGCAGGGCGGCCGGTCGGGCGTCGGCGGGCAGCGGCTGGCTGGCCAGCCAGCTGGACACCGCAATGATGTCGCCGGGCGGCAGGCGCTTGACGACCTCGGCCATGCAGTCGGGCGCGTGGGCGCGGCGTTGGCCGGTTTGCCAGGCCCCGAGCTGGGCGTTCAGGTAGTCCAGCGGCAAGCCCAGCAGGCCGGGCACGTTGGGCTGTGTGCCGGTCAAGCGCGTGCCGTGGCACTGCACGCAGGCGGGCAAGCCCCTGCTGGGCTCACCCTGGGTGACCAGCTGCTGGCCCCGGGCCAACTGCTCGGGCGGCAGGCGCGAAGGCGTGGGGGCCGGGTAGGGCAGGTGCAGGCTGGCAAAGTGCAAGGCGATCTCGTGCAGGTAACTGTCTGACAGCGGGTCCACCAGCCGGGTCATCAGGCCGTAGTGGCGTCTGCCCTCGGCAAAGTTGCGCAGCTGGTGGTAGAGGTAGCCGGCGGGTTTGCCCGCCAAGCGGGGGTAGTAGCCGTCAGGGCCCGCACGGCCTTGGTCGCCGTGGCAGGCGGTGCAGGCGCGGGTGCGCTCGGCCATGCTGTCGGTGACCACGCGGGTGGCTGGGGTTTGGGCGCAGCTATTGAGGGCCAGCCACAGCAGGCCGATGCCGCTCAGTGCTTTGGCCCCGTATCGGGATTTCATCGTCATCTTCTGAAGATAACCGAAGCGGCGACAATATCTGGTTTTGCGCTGTGCACAAACGGTTTTGCACAGCCTCTTTTTTTACTTTGAGTTTGAAGCCATGTCCGACATCCAAGTTCGCTATGCCACCCAACAAGACGCCGCCGCCGTGGCCAACCTGCACCTGATCGCCAGCCGTGCGATGTACGACGGCCAGGTGCCTGAGGCCCATTGGGACAGCACACCAGCGGCCAAGCGCGTGTCCTTTTGGAAAGAAGCCATTGAATACGGCGAGCCGCAGGTCATGGTGGCGGTGGAAGGTCCGGGCATTGTTGGTTTTGTGGGCTTCGACCGTTCGCGTGACCCCAAATCCAAAAACACCACCGGCGAAATCTGGGCCCTCTACGTGGACCCCGACCGCATGGGCGAAGGTGTGGGCTTGGCCCTGTGGGACGCGGCCAACGAAGGCTTGCAGGGTGAAGACTGCGCCGACGTGACCGTCTGGGTGCCCCTGCGCAGCGACAAGGCCTTGCGCTTTTTTGACGCGGCAGGTTTCAAGCGCGAAATGAACACCCCCCGAACCGTGCCCATGGGCGGTGTCAAGGTCGAAGAGCTGCGCCTCAAGCGCAAGCTCGGCTAAAGCCAACTGGGGGTGTGCGTGGGCATTTGGCTGGCACCCATGGAAGGGCTCCTGGACCACGGGCTGCGTGACACGCTCACGCGGGTGCCCGGGGTGGACCTGTGCGTGTCCGAATTCATCCGGGTGACCAACAGCGTGCTGCCGCGCCGTGCGTTTTTGCGGGTGGTGCCTGAGCTGCTCAACGGCAGTCGCACCCCGTCGGGCGTGCCGGTGCGGGTGCAGCTGCTGGGCTCAGACCCGCAATGCCTGGCCGACAACGCGGCCGTGCTGGCCACCTTGGCCCCGGCGGGCATTGACTTGAACTTTGGCTGCCCCGCCAAAACGGTCAACCAGCACCGCGGGGGCGCGGTGCTGCTGGACGAGCCCGAGTTGGTGGGGCGCATCGTCGAGGCGGTGCGCCGCGCGGTGCCTGCGCACATTCCGGTGTCGGCCAAGATGCGGCTGGGCTACCTGGATGACCGCCGCGCCGAAGATTGCGCCCAGGCCATCGAGGCCGGGGGCGCGAGCGATTTGGTGGTGCACGCCCGCACCAAAGCGCATGGCTACAAGCCGCCCGCCTATTGGGACCGGATTGGTGACTTGCGCCACTGCGTGAAGCTGCCGATGGTGGCCAACGGTGAAATTTGGACCGTGCAAGACGCTTTGCGCTGCCGCGAGGTGACCGGTTGCGAGCGGCTGATGGTGGGGCGGGGCATGGTCTCTGACCCCGGTTTGGCGCTGGCTTTGGCCCGCCATGACGCGGGTGAGACCGATCCGCAGGCCACGCCTGTCGCTGGCTCGGCGCTGCGCTGGGACGAGGTCAAAGCCCTGATGCCGGTGTTCTGGCACAGCGTCACGCGGCGGGTGACGCCTCGGCACCGCGCTGGGCGCATGAAGCAGTGGCTCAACTACCTGCGCCGCGCCTACCCCGAGGCGCAGCAGGCGTTTGACGAGTTGCGTCTGGTGCACGACTCGGCGCGCATTGACGCGTGGATCAAGGCCTCCACCCCAGACTGAGCCCAACCTCAAGTGCAGTCCAGTGCAGTGCAGATCAGGGATTGGCGGCAATGTGCCGGGTCACTTCGTCTTGCAGCTGTGCCAATTTGGGGGCCAGAGCGGCATAGGCGCTGCGCACGGCTTCGATGTCGGCGTGCTTGCTCAAAGATTCGACGTGCACGACATCGGAGATCAAGGCGTCGGTGCAAAACACGGGGGTGAAGCCTTTGAGCTGGTGCAGCCACTCGTTGGCCCCGGGCATGTCCTTGGCCGCCAAACAATGGGCAATGCGCGGCAAATCGTCTTGCAGGCTCTGGCGCAGTGTGTGCATCAAGCTCATGACGCCGGCTTCGTCAGCGATGTATTCCATGGCTCGGGAGATTGACAGGAATTGAAAGTCGGCGCTGGTGTTCATATTTAATTGGTATTTAAGAATTTATTATTATTTTAATCAAGCAATCGGGCCAAACCCCCCAGGGGCTCAAAGTGTCCGCCCACAAAACGCAAACGGCTGGGCCCCGGAAAAGCCCGCTCGTGCACCGGGTGCCGTGCATCACCGGGGTAGCAAATGACCCGCACACCGTCGTCGTCAAACGGCTCGGGCTGCACCACCGGGGGTGTGCGCAGAGCCGCCTCGGCCAGCACGCTGGCGGCGTTGGTGTGTTGCTTGAGGTGAAACAGGCTCATGATTTGTGGCGGTGCCAATTCGATCTCGCCCGCCACATAGCGGCCCAAGGCGGCGGCTGGGCTGAGCCACACGCTGTCGGTGGTTTCGTGGTTGTCGTGTTGGGCGGTCTGGTCTTCGGGCACATGGCTGACAAAAAACCGGGTGTCAAAGCGCTTGTTGGTCACGGACGCTTGGCGCGGCGTGATCCAGCGCGACCAAGGCACCAAGGCGTCGGCCTGCACCTGCAGCGCCAGCCCCTGCAACGCTGCGCCCCAGCTCTGGCCTTGGGCCAGGGCCTGCTGCAAGGCGCTGACCTGCGCTGTGTCGGCCCCAGCGGCAGACTGGCACAGCAGCACGCCAGACTCTTCAAACGCCTCGCGCACCGCCGCCATGAACAAGGCTGCCGCCCGCTCAGGGGCCAGCTCGGGCTCGTTCAGGCGCTGCTGCAGCTGCACCGGGCTTTGGCTGAGGCGGGCGATCAGCTCGGGGTGGTGGTCATCGGCATCGAGCTTACCGCCCGGAAAGACGTAAGCCCCGCCCAGCACCTTGGAGGCCTGGTGCCTGCGCATCAGCAGCACTTGCAAACCTTGGGCGCTGTCGCGCAACAAGATCACGGTGGCGGCGTCCAGGGGCGGGGTGGTGATGATTTCGGTGTTGAGTTCCATGGGGGTGCGGTGGCTGAGAGAGGTGACGGATTGGGCAGGCGGTGCAAGGGTGCGCAGGGCCTGCTGTCAACCGGGCTACACCTGCGAGTATGCGACGCCATTAGAGTCGAAGGCTGACAACAGGCCCCGGGCGTGTCAAGGACATGACAAGCCCGGTGCTGGCAAGATTCAACCCCTCTCAGAAAGTGACCCATGAGCATTGATTTCAAAGGCCGCGTGGCCATCGTGACCGGCGCAGGCGGCGGTTTGGGCAAGCAGCACGCGCTGGCGCTGGCCGCGCGCGGCGCCAAGGTAGTGGTCAACGACTTGGGCGGCGACGTGCATGGGCAAGGCGGCTCGGTGTCGGCGGCGCAGGCGGTGGTTGACGAAATCCGCGCTGCGGGGGGCGAGGCCATTGCCAACGGCGCGTCGGTCACCGACTTTGAAGCGGTGCAAGCCATGGTGCAGCAGGCCATGGACACTTGGGGCCGCGTGGACATCTTGGTCAACAACGCAGGCATCTTGCGCGACAAGAGTTTCGCCAAGATGGAACTCGCCGACTTTCGGCTGGTGATGGAGGTGCACCTCATGGGCGCGGTGCATTGCACCAAGGCGGTGTGGCCGATCATGCAGGCGCAAAACTACGGGCGTGTGGTCATGACCACCTCTTCGAGTGGCCTGTATGGCAACTTTGGCCAAGCCAACTACGGCGCGGCCAAAATGGCGGTGGCCGGGCTCATGCAAACCTTGTCCATCGAGGGCGAAAAAAACAACATCCGCGTCAACGCGCTGGCCCCCACCGCCGCCACCCGCATGACCGAAGGTCTGATGCCCGAGGTCGTGCTCAAGGCGCTGGAGCCCAGCGCCGTGGTGCCCGCCATGCTGGTGCTGGCCAGCGAGGACGCGCCCAACCGCACCATCTTGTGCGCTGGCGCCGGCGGCTTTGAGGCCGCACACATCACCCTCAGCCAAGGCGTGTACCTGGGCACCGGCCCCGACACCCCCGAGCGCCTGGCCGCTGGGCTGGCGCAGGTGACCGACCTGCACGGCGCCCAAGTGCCGCTGTCCGGGTCGGCGCAAGGGGCGCTGGAAGTGGGCAAGGCGATGAAGGCGCATAAGTAAAGCAGAAGGGACAAGGGCGCATCCATGCGTGTGCAATGGCCAGCTCGCCAAGCCCTTCTCCTCAAACCCACCCTGGCCGTCAAACGCTGTTGTCCAGCAGATCACGACATGGTCTGCATGGCTTTTGAATGCGCCGCGTTGAATTTCACCAACTCGATCGGGTTTGAGTTCGGTGTTTTCTGACATCACTTATCCGGCCGATTTGGTTGCGGCTGTGCCAAGTCAAGTCCTGCAGATCGAAGGCACAAAGTTAATGGCGCTGATTCGCCAAGATGGGGAATTGGCGGTAGATCTGTTGCGAATTTTGGGTCTGCGTATCAATCAGTTGTTTGATACCTTGGCAACGCAGGGTCTTCCGTCATTGGAGAAAAGAGTCTGGGCTACTTTAGAGCGCATCGCTCGTTTGAACAGTCTTCAAGTTCCTGAGGGCGTACAATTTTTTGTCAGCCAAAGTGACCTTGCGCAAGCAGTGATGGCCTCGCGACAGAGGGTCAATCAACAGATGCGGCGATTCCAGGACAAAGGGTTGGTACGACTGGGTTATCGCAATATTCTGCTGCTGCTGCTGCGCAGCAAGGTCCAGAATCTTGGTAATCCTGCCTAAAAACCAGCCTGGCTGATAAGCTGGCAATATCGCTGTCAGCTCAGTCTTTCATCAGATCGCATGGCAAACTTTGCGGTCGAAATGTCAAAGGCTTGCTGGATGCTAATTTTTCGATACATCCATCAGGAATTTTGATTTTTATTGAGTGATGGATTTCACGCTCGGGCGACTAAGTCAACACGCTGATCATCGGCTTGTGGGCATGTCAAAAAGTTTTTTCAGATAAAGACCGGCGCCATCGGCGGCTCCCAAAGCAGGGTGCTCCAAGCAAAATGTGTCAATGCTGACGATGGCGGTTTCCGATGCCTTGGGGTCGTCGTTGTATTTGTCTTCTTTGCTTTTTTGAAGCCCCTTAAAGGTCAAACTGAGGGGTGCCAAAAATGCATTCGTCCACGTGTGCTTTTGGGCATCTGGCAGACTTTTCCAAGACGTGCAGGTGTGGTCTCCAAATAGGCTTGCGCCCAGGGCCGTTGCGTTCAACGTGGCCATGATCCACAAACCCACCAGAAAGCCCGTTCGAAATGGCGAAGCGAACGCCGTGAGATTGCTTGAGCAACTTCCCGCCGAATTTCTGTGCCGGATGATGTTCAAGGCGAGTTCCTGAATTCACGCGCCACCGCCTCCCCCAGCTCAATCACCGCCATCGCGTAATAGCTGGACCAGTTGTAGCGGGTGATGGCATAAAAGTTTTCGGTGCCGGCCACGTAGCTGGGGGCGTCTGGGCCGTTGCGCAGCTCGATCAGGGCCAGCGGGCCGCTGTGGCTGAGGGCGGGGCCTTCGAGTTGCGCGCCCTTGGCCACGAAGCTGCTGGCGCTGAAGGTGGGCAAGATGTCTGGGGCCAGCAGGGCGTCCATGTCGGTTTGGCCGGGCACCAGGCCCACCGGGTAGTGGGTGGGCATGCCGGGTTTCCACTGGAAGGCTTTGAAGTAGTTGGCCACCGAACCGATGGCGTCGGCCGGGCTGCCAAACAGGTCAATGCGGCCGTCGCCGTCAAAGTCCACCGCGTAGCGCGCCCAGCTGGAGGGCATGAATTGCGGCAACCCCATGGCTCCGGCGTAGCTGCCGCGCACGCTGGCCGGCTCGGTACCGCTGCGCGAGGTGAGCAGCAAAAACTGCTCCAGCTCGGTGCGAAAAAACGCTTGCCGTTCGGCCGCACGGGGGTGCGCTGGCGGAAAGTCAAAAGCCAGCGTGGCCAGCGCGTCGAGGATTCGGAAGGTGCCGGTGTTTTGGCCATACAGCGTTTCCACCCCAATGATGCCGACCACGATCGCTGCGGGCACACCGTAGTCGCGCTCAGCGCGCTCCAGCGTGGCGCGGTGCTTGGCCCAAAAGCGCACACCGGCATCAATGCGTTGCGGCTCAATGAAGCGGCTGCGGTAAGCGGCCCAGTTTTTGGCCGTGGGGAAGGTGGGTGGGAGCACCAGCTTTTCAACCACGCTCAGGCGCTGGGCCTGTTGGATTTGCTGGCGCACCCAGTCGGCGGGCAAGCCCAGACGGCCTGCAGCCTCTTGGGCCCACTGCTGGGCGTCTTCGCGCGGCGCGTACGCCGTGCCGATGGGCGGCTGGGCTTTGCGGGTTTTGCTGGCTGCTTTGTGGTGGGCTTTGCCGTGCTGCGTGCGGCCTGATGGGCCGTGCGGCTTGGCATGGGCCTGGGTGGTCAGCAGCAGACTGGCGGCGAGCAGGCAGACAGTGAGCAGGCCAGGGGCGAGCAGGGCGTTGGCACAGGCGGGCAGTAGGGGCAGTGGGGGCAAGCGAAGCGTCAGGGGCATGAGAAAACCACAGCAAAGAGGCTTTTGAGTTTAAGCGCGAACCCTTGCGCTGCGTCGCCTCTGGGGACGAGCGGACGTGATAAGCTGAAATTCAACAAAGCCGGTTTGAAACCGTTAAAAATCATAGGATGACTTTCTCATGGGCGCGACAGGTTATTTTTCTCACCCCGATTGTTGGAAGCACGAAATGGGCCCCGGTCACCCCGAATGCCCGGAGCGTTTGGGGGCCATCGAGGACCGTTTGTTGATCAGCGGCGTGGACATGGCGCTGACCCGACGCGAGGCCGCCCCTGCCGCCTTGGCCGACATTGAGTTGGCCCACGGGCGCATGCATGTGGCCGCTTTGCGTGGGCTGAGCGACACGCTGCGCGAAGACATGGCCGCAGGCGGGCCGAGCCACACCGCACTGGACACAGACACCGCCATCAACGCCCACACCTGGGACGCGGCACTGCGCTCGGCGGGGGCAGCGATCGAGGCCACCGACGCGGTGCTGGCCGGGGAGCTGGAAAACGCCTTTTGCGCCACCCGCCCGCCCGGGCACCACGCGTGCCGCGACAAGGCCATGGGCTTTTGCTTTTTCAACAATGTGGCGATAGCCGCCAAGCACGCGGTCGAGCGTCACGGGCTCAAGCGCGTGGCCATCGTGGACTTTGACGTGCACCACGGCAATGGCACCGAGGACATCGTGGCCGGAGACGAGCGCATTTTGATGGTCAGCTTTTTTCAGCACCCTTTCTACCCAGAGGGCGGTTCGCAGTCCACGGCCAGCAATTTGCTGAACTTGCCGGTGCCTGCCTACACGCGGGGCATAGACATCCGCGAGCTGGTCGAGATGATGTGGATACCGCGCTTGGAGGCGCACCGGCCTGAGATGATTTTCATCAGCGCCGGATTTGACGCGCACCGCGAAGACGACATGGGGCAGCTGGGTTTGGTGGAGCAGGACTACGCCTGGATCACCATGCGCATCAAGGACGTGGCCAAGCGCTTTGCCAAGAACCGCATCGTCAGTTGCCTGGAGGGCGGTTACAGCCTGAGCGCCTTGGGCCGCAGCGTGGAGGCGCATTTGCGGGTCTTGGCCGACGTTTGAGCGTTTGCTTTGCGCCACAATGGGCGCATGAACACCCCTTCACACACCTTGTCAGACCTCCTGGCAGACGGCGAGCTGCAACACAGCCGCGATGCGCGTGGCGTGCACACCCTCACGCTCAACAGCCCCGCCACCTTCAACACCTTGGGCGAGTCGATGCTGGCCGCCCTGCAAACCGCGCTCGACCGCGTGGCCCAAGACGAGGACGCCCGCGTGGTGGTGTTGGCGGCCCACGGCAAGGCGTTTTGCGCTGGTCACAACCTCAAAGAAATGCGTGCCCAGCCCGAGTTGGCCTATTACCAACAGCTGTTTGCGCAGTGCACCCGCATGATGATGGCAATTCGGCGCTTGCCCGTGCCGGTGCTGGCCCGCGTGCAGGGTGTGGCCACCGCCGCCGGCTGCCAGCTGGTGGCACAGTGCGACTTGGCGGTGGCTTTGGACACCGCCCGCTTTGGGGTCAATGGCATTGACGTGGGCCTGTTTTGCGCCACGCCCAGCGTGCCGCTGTCGCGCAATATGCAGCCCAAGCAGGCCATGGAGATGCTGCTCACGGGTGGTTTCATCGACGCCGCCGAGGCCAAGCGCCGGGGCCTGGTCAACCGCGTGGCCGCTGCCGACGTGCCGGACGCTTTGGACGCGCAGGTGCAACAGCTGGTGCAAGCCATTTTGAGCAAACCCCGCGAGGCGGTGCGCATGGGCAAACAGCTGTTTTACAGCCAAGCCGAGATGGGCATCGAGGCCGCCTACCAGCTGGCCGGTCAAACCATGGCCTGCAACATGGTGCACGAGGTGGCGCAAGAGGGCGTGCAAGCCTTCATCGACAAAAGGAGCCCGTCATGGTCTCGTTGAAAGGGCGGCTGCAAATCGCCGATCCGATGGGCTGGCTGGACGCGCTGGTGCGCGCCGAGTCCTTGCCGGTGCTGGCGGTGTTTGCACTGTGTGTGCTGCTGGCATGGCTGGCCGCTTGGGGCGTGCGCAAGGCGTTTCAGGGCAGCGACTTGGCGGTGCTGCTGGGGCGGCGCTTGGTGGACGGGGTGCTGTTTCCGGTGCTGCTGCTGGCGCTGACCTTTGGCGCTCGTGCGGTGCTGACCGACGATCACCCGATCGCTTTGTTTGGGATTTTGCTGCCGGTCTGTACCTCGCTGGCTTTGATCCGATTGGGGGTCAAGGTGTTGCAGGTGGCGTTTGGCACAGCGCCCTTTGTGCGGGTGCTGGAGCGCACCATTTCTTGGGTGGCGTGGTTGGCGGTGGTGCTGTGGGTGACGGGCGTTTTGCCTTTGATGCTGGACGAGTTGGACCAAATCCACTGGAAGGTGGGCGGCTCTTTGCTGTCGGTGCGCACCCTGATTGAAGGGGCGCTCACCGCCGGGGCGGTGCTGATCGTGACGCTGTGGGTGTCGGCTGCGCTGGAGTCGCGCTTGCTCAAGTCGGCCACGGGCAGCGACTTGTCGCTGCGCAAAGTCATCAGCAACACGGTGCGGGCTTTGTTGATGTTTGTGGGCTTGCTGCTGGCGCTGTCCTCTGTGGGCATCGACCTGACGGCGTTGTCGGTGCTGGGGGGCGCGTTGGGCGTGGGCATTGGTTTTGGCCTGCAAAAGCTGGCGGCCAATTACGTCAGTGGGTTTGTGATTTTGGCCGAGCGCAGCATGCGCATCGGCGACATGGTGCGGGTGGACGGTTTTGAGGGGCGCATCACCGACATCAAGGCGCGTTACACCGTGATCCGCGCGCTGTCGGGGCGCGAGTCCATCGTGCCCAATGAGATGCTGATCACGCAGCGGGTCGAGAACTTGTCGCTGGCCGACCCCAAGGTGGCGCAAACCACCCAGGTGTCTGTGGCCTACAACAGCCCCGTGGACGAGGTGGTCGAATTGCTGCAGGCCGCTTGCCTGGCCCAACCGCGCGTGCTGGCCGACCCCGCGCCTGCCGCGTGCTTGGCCACGTTCGGGGCGGATGGTTTGGAGTTCACCGTGTCGTATTGGATCGCTGACCCCGAAAACGGCCCGCTCAAGCTCAAGTCAGACATCAATCGGGCCATCTTGCTAGCCCTGCAAGCGCAGCAAATCGAGATCCCTTATCCACAACGCGTGGTGCACACCACTGCGTAAAACAAGCGCCAGTCCCCGCGCCTTGTGTAGGAGCCGCGCCCTCGCGGCGATGGGGTGCATCGCGGCCAGGAGGCCCGCTCCCACAAGCGTACGACTAGTCCATCATCGACGGCAGCCACAGGCTCAGGCCTGGGAAGGCGAGCAAGATGGCCAGGGTGATGATCAGCACCAGCACCAGTGGCCAAACGCCCCGGAAGATGGTGCCCAAGCCCACTTTGGGCAGCAGGGTGTTGATGACAAACAGGTTCATGCCCACGGGCGGTGAGATCAGACCGATCTGGATCACCATCACGATCAGCACGCCAAACCACACCGGGTCAAAGCCCAGTTGCACCACGATGGGGAAGAACAGCGGGATGGTCAGCAAGACCATGGTCAGCTCTTCCATCACGGTGCCCAGCAGCACATAAATCAGCATCATGGCGCCCACGATCATGATGGGCGACAGGCCCAGGTGCAAGATCCACTCTTTGAGCTCCATCGGCATGCTGGTGAAGTTGACGAAGTTGGCAAACACCGTGGCCGCGATCAACAAGGTGAACAGCATGGCAGTGGTGCGGGCCGATTCGACCAGCACCTCAAACAGCGCCTTGAATCCCAGCGATCCCCGGGCCACGGCGAATAAGAAGGCGCCCATGGCCCCCATGCCCGCGCCTTCGGTGGCGGTGAAAAAGCCGCCATAAATGCCGCCCAAGACAATCACGACTAAGAGCAATACGCCCCAGATGCCGCGCAGCGCAGCCCAGCGTTGGGCCCAGCTGAACTTCTCGCCCGCAGGGGCATGTTCGGGGTCGTGCCAGGTCATCAGCACTACGGCCACCATCATCAAAGCGGCGGTTAACACCCCGGGTATCACGCCCGCTGCAAACAGTTTGCCGATGTGGGTTTCGGTGATGATGCCGTAGATCACCATGATGGTGGACGGCGGGATCATGATGCCCAGCGTGCCGCCTGCAGCGATGACGCCGGTGGACATGGCGTCGCTGTAGCCGAGTTTTTTCATGGACGGGTAGGCCACTTTGCTCATGGTGGCGGCGGTGGCGATGGACGAGCCGCAGATCGCGCCAAAGCCGGCGCAAGCGGCGATGGTGGCGTGTGCCAGGCCGCCGCGGCGGTGACCGATGAAGGTGTAAGCCGCGTGGAACAGCTCGTGCGCCAAACCGGCACGGGCCACAAAGTTGCCCATCAAGATGAACAGCGGGATGACCGATAGGGTGTAGGCAAAGCCGGTTTCATAGACCACTTGGGCGGTGCTGGCCAGCGCGGGCATCCAGCCGCGTGTCAGGCCAATGCCCACCAAACCGACCAGGCCCATCGAGAAAGCCAGGGGCACGCGCAGCAGCGCCAGGCCAAAGATGGCCGCAAATCCAATCAGCGCTTCAATCACAGCACGCCTCCTTCGTTGTCTTGTTGTTCCTTGAACATCAAGCCCAAGTGGATGGTGCCCGTGAAGGCGCACAGCAGACCCATGCCATAAATGAAAGGGGCCTTGAGGATTTTCAGTTGCGCGGTGGTTTCGCCGGTATCCAAAAAGTCAGCGCCGGTTTTCCACATCAGCCAGCCCAAGGCCAGCAAAGCCGAGCCGCACAGCAGGTGTACCAGTGCGCGTTGAATTTTTTTGATCAGCGAGGGCAGGTAAGGGTCGAGCGAGTCAAACACAACGTGTTCGCCGCGCTCGGACACCAGGGGCAGGGCACCAAAAATGACCACCACCATCAGCAGTTCGGTCAGCTCCAGCGAGCCAGTGATCGAATGGTCCAGGGCTTTGCGCCCAACCACGTCCAAAAAGGTCAGCACCATGATGGCCAGTAAGGCGATGCCCGCGAGCAGGCCGGTCAGGGTTTCAAGCAGTTTTTTCAAAACAGTTTTCTCCAAGTGAAAAGCGGTATCCGCCTGAGGTCGGATACCGCTTGAGCCCGCTGCTTTGTGTGCCAAAGCATGGGCAATCCGGGTGTCGGTTTATTTTTCGAGTTTAGCGATTTCGGCGCGGAACTCGGCCAGCACTTTGGCCGCGTTCTTCAAGCCCTTGCCCTCGGCGGCTTTGACCCAGCCTTGCTCCAGTGGGGCCGTCTTGTCTTTGATTTCTTTGACGAACTTGGCGTCGGCTTTGGTGATCGCCACGCCGTTGACTTGCATCAGCGCAAAGGCGCGGCGGTCCACTTTGTCCCAGCCACGGCCAAAAATGCGGGCAGCGGTTTCACCCGAAATGTCGTCCACCGCTTTTTTGTCTTCTGCCGACAACTTGTCGTACTTGGCTTGGTTCAGCATGAACACAAAGCTGGTGTTGTACAGGCCGCCTGGAAAGGTGGTGGCGTGTTTGATGATCTTGTCGATCTTGAAGGACTCGGTGGACTCGGCGGGGAACAAGGTGCCGTCCATCACGCCGCTGGACAGCAGCTCATAAGAGTCTGGCGCGGGCTTGAGGGTCACGTTCATGCCCAGCGCTTTGGACATCTCGTTGACCATGCCACCGCCCACGCGGAATTTCAGGCCCGAGAGGTCGTCCACCTTGGCAATGGCGCGCTTGGTGTTGAACACGATGCCGGGGCCGTGGGTGAACAAGCTGATGACCTTGACGCCAGGGTGCTCGGCGGCAAATTCGGGGTGCTTGCCCGTGACGCGGCTGAAGGCCACCGAGATGGTTTCAGCGCTGTTGCCCAAGAACGGCAGTTCGGCCATTTGGGTGGCGACGAAACGGCCTGGCGTGTAGCCGTGCACGGTGTAGGACAGGTCGGCCAAGCCATTTTTGACGGCGTCATAGGTGCCTGGCGCAGGGGACACGCCACGCGGCAGGATGTTGCACTTGATGCGGCCCTTGGTGTTGGCTTCGAGCAGGTCGCACCATTCTTTTTGCGCCATGCTGGCGGTGTGGGTGGGGGGCAGCCAGCTCGACACGGTGAGCACCGTCTGGGCTTGCACCGCGCCGGCCAGACCCGCCAAGGCGGCGATGGACAAGGAAATCAGACTTTTTTTCATGGTGTACTCCGTGCAAATTGGTTACAAAACATAATCTTATCGGGTTCTGCCCCGAAGTGGCCTACATGCTAACCCTGATTGACCGACCGATTGGTCGGGGAATTCCCGGGGGTACCATTGGGCTCACAATTCGGGGCCACTTCTGTGATGGGCTTAAAATCTGCACGGTCGTGCTTTTTTGTGTGCATTGGGTGCCGCCCAAAGTCGATTTGATGCACAATTGACGTTTACGTAACGTCAATGGCGTTCAGGCTTTCAAAATCAATCCAAACGGAGATGCTTCCATGAAAATTTTGGTTCCCGTCAAGCGGGTGGTGGACTACAACGTCAAGGTTCGAGTCAAGTCCGACAACAGCGGTGTGGACATCGCCAACGTCAAAATGAGCATGAACCCCTTTGACGAAATCGCCATCGAAGAGGCCGTGCGCCTCAAAGAAAAAGGCGTGGCCACCGAAGTCATCGCCGTTTCTTGCGGCGTGTCGCAATGCCAAGAAACCCTGCGCACCGCCATGGCCATTGGCGCAGACCGTGGCATCTTGGTCGAAACCCCCGCCGACTTGGACCTGCAGCCCTTGGCCGTGGCCAAGCTGCTCAAGGCCCTGGTGGACAAAGAGCAACCTGGCCTGATCATTTTGGGCAAGCAAGCGATTGACGACGACTGCAACCAAACCGGCCAGATGCTGGCGGCGCTGGCCGATCTGCCCCAAGCCACTTACGCCTCCAAGGTCGAGGTGGTGGACGGCAAAGCCCAAGTGACCCGAGAGATCGACGGCGGCCTGGAAATTCTGTCGATCAGCCTGCCTGCGGTGGTGACCACCGACCTGCGCTTGAACGAGCCGCGTTATGTGACGCTGCCCAACATCATGAAGGCCAAGAAAAAGCAGCTCGACACCTTCAAACCCGAAGACCTGGGCGTCGATGTGGCCCCCCGCATCAAGACCCTGAAAGTGTCCGAGCCTGCCAAGCGCAGCGCCGGCATCAAAGTGCCCGATGTCGCCACCCTGGTGGACAAGCTCAAAAACGTCGCCAAAGTCATCTGAGGACCCGAACCATGACATCCCTCGTTATTGCAGAACACGACAACGCCTCGATCAAGGGCGCTACCCTGAACACCGTCACGGCCGCTGCCGCTTGCGGTGGTGACGTGCATGTGCTCGTCGCGGGCCACAACGCAGGTGCCGCCGCTGCCGCTGCCGCGCAAATTGCGGGCGTTGCCAAAGTCATCCATGCCGACAGCGAAGCCCTGGCCCATGGCTTGGCCGAAAACGTCGCCGCCCAAGTGCTGGCCATCGCCAGCCAATACAGCCACATCCTGTTCCCTGCCACCGCAGGCGGCAAGAACGTGGCCCCGCGCGTGGCCGCCAAGCTGGACGTGGCGCAGATCTCCGACATCACCAAAGTAGAGTCCGCCGACACCTTCGAGCGCCCGATCTATGCCGGCAACGCCATCGCCACGGTGCAGTCCACCGATGCAACCAAAGTGATCACCGTGCGCACAACAGGCTTTGACGCCGCAGCCGCCACCGGTGGCAGTGCAGCCGTGGAAACTTCTGCTGCCCAGGCCGACAGCGGCAAGAGCAGCTTCAAGGGCAGCGAGATCGCCAAAAACGACCGCCCCGAACTGACCGCCGCCAAGATCATTGTCTCGGGTGGCCGCGCTTTGGGCAGCTCGGAAAAGTTCAACGAAGTCATGACGCCCTTGGCCGACAAGCTGGGCGCCGCCATCGGTGCCAGCCGCGCTGCGGTGGACGCAGGCTACGCCGCCAACGACCTGCAAGTGGGCCAGACCGGCAAGATCGTGGCACCTCAGTTGTATGTGGCTTGCGGCATTTCGGGGGCCATCCAGCACTTGGCCGGCATGAAGGATTCCAAGGTGATCGTCGCGATCAACAAGGACCCCGAAGCCCCGATCTTCAGCGTGGCGGACTTTGGCCTCGAAGCCGATTTGTTTGCCGCTGTGCCTGAACTGACCCAGGCCCTCTGATCCATCCGTCCATCAAAAAAGGCATCGTTCGCGATGCCTTTTTTGTACCCTCACACAGACTTACCGGAGACTTTCATGAGCTACACCGCACCCCTCAAGGACATGTTGTTCAACATCGAGCACCTGGCCCGCATCGACCAGATCGCGCAGATTCCCGGCTTTGAAGACGCTGGACTTGAAACCGCGCAAGCGGTGCTGGAGGAGTGCGGCAAGCTCAACGCCGAAGTGATCGCCCCGCTCAACTGGGAAGGCGATAAAAACCCGTCCTTCCACCACGGCGGCAACCAAGTCACGACCACCCCCGGCTTCAAAGAAGCCTACAAACAATTCACCGAAGGCGGCTGGCAAAGCCTGCAACACCCGACCGAATTCGGCGGCCAAGGTCTGCCCAAAACGATTGGCGCGGCTTGCGGCGAAATGCTCAACTCGGCCAACATGAGTTTTGCGCTGTGCCCCATGCTGACCGACGGCGCGATCGAAGCCCTGTTGACCGCGGGCTCGGACGACATGAAGGCCAAGTACCTGGACAAGCTGATCTCTGGCGAGTGGACCGGCACCATGAACCTGACCGAGCCCCAAGCCGGCTCGGACTTGGCGGCAGTGCGCACCCGCGCCGAGCCCCAGCCCGACGGCACTTACAAAGTGTTTGGCACCAAAATCTACATCACCTACGGTGAGCACGACATGGCCGACAACATCGTCCACTTGGTGCTGGCCCGCGTGCAAGGCGCGCCCGAGGGCGTCAAAGGCATCAGCCTGTTTGTGGTGCCCAAGTTCATGGTCAAGGCCGACGGCTCGCTGGGTGAGCGCAACGACGTGCATTGCGTCTCTATTGAGCACAAGATGGGCATCAAGGCCAGCCCCACGGCGGTGCTCCAGTACGGTGACCACGGCGGTGCGATTGGCTATTTGGTGGGCGAAGAAAACCGTGGCCTCGAATACATGTTCATCATGATGAACGCCGCTCGGTATGCGGTGGGCGTGCAGGGCATCTCGATTGCCGAGCGTGCTTACCAGCATGCCGTGCAGTACGCCCGTGACCGCGTGCAAAGCCGCCCGGTGGACGGCAGCTTGCCGGCAGCTGGCCCCATCATTCATCATCCCGATGTGCGCCGCATGCTGATGACCATGCGCGCCTACACCGAAGGCTGCCGCGCCATGGCCAGCGTGGCCGCAGCCGCTTACGACGCCGCGCACCACCACTCCGACGCAGCCGTGCGCAAAGACAACCAAGCCTTCTACGAATTCCTCGTGCCCCTGGTCAAGGGTTACAGCACCGAAATGAGCCTCGAAGTGACCAGCTTGGGCGTGCAGGTGCACGGCGGCATGGGCTTCATCGAAGAAACCGGCTGCGCCCAGTACTACCGCGACGCCAAGATTTTGACGATTTACGAAGGCACGACCGCCATCCAGGCCAACGACTTGGTGGGCCGCAAGACCTCGCGCGACGGCGGTGCCGGTGCCAAGGGCATGGCCGCCCAAATCGCCAAAACAGAAGCCGAACTGCTGGCCAGCGGCCACGCCGATGCGCAGGCCGTGGCCAAGCGCTTGAAAGCCGCCCGCGAAGCCTTTGTGGATGTGGTGGACTTCATGGCGGCCAACACCCGAGCCAACCCGAACGCGGCGTTTTCGGGCAGCGTGCCTTACCTGATGCTGGCGGGCAACCTCGTGGCCGGCTGGCAAATGGGCCGTGCTTTGCTGGTGGCCCTCACACCCGAGGCGCAGGCGCAAGACGCCGCGTTCATGGCCGCCAAGGTCACCACCGCACGCTTTTATGCCGACCACATCTTGTCCAAAGCCCCTGGCGTGCGCGACAGCATCGTGGACGGCGCAGATTGCGTGACCGCGCTGGCGCTGGACGCCTTCTAAATTCAGCAGAATGTCGCACCTTAGACAGGCTCTGCGGGGCCTTGTCTTTGACAATGGTCCCATTCACTCAGGAGACTCTATGTCCAAACTTCCCGCCGTTTTGGCGAATTTGCCTTTCCCCGTCATCGCTTCGCCCTTGTTCATCATCAGCAATCCCAAGCTGGTGATCGAGCAATGCAAGGCCGGTGTGGTGGGCTCCATGCCCGCGCTCAACGCCCGTCCAGCGGCGCAACTCGAGGACTGGCTGGCCGAGATCACCGAGACGCTGGCCGCGTACAACAAAGCCAACCCTGACAAGCCCGCCGCGCCCTTTGCCATCAACCAGATCGTGCACAAGAGCAACGACCGGCTGGAGCACGACATGGCCATGTGCGTGAAGTACAAAGTGCCGATCATCATCACCTCGCTGGGCGCGCGTGAAGAAATCAACCAAGCCGCCCACAGCTACGGTGGCGTGGTGCTGCACGACATCATCAACAACAAGTTTGCCCACAAGGCGATTGAAAAAGGCGCGGACGGCCTGATCGCCGTGGCCGCAGGGGCCGGGGGCCATGCGGGCGTCAAAAGCCCATTTGCCTTGATCCAAGAAATTCGTCAGTGGTTTGACGGCCCGGTGGCGCTGTCGGGCTCGATCGCCACCGGCGACGCGGTGTTGGCCGCTCAAGCCATGGGCGCGGACTTTGGTTACATGGGCTCGGCCTTCATTGCCACGCACGAAGCGCGTGCCGCCGAAGAGTACAAGCAAGCCATCGTGGACGGCAATTCGGACGACGTGGTTTACAGCAACCTGTTCACCGGGGTGCACGGCAACTACTTGGCCCCGTCGATCCGTGCCGCTGGCTTGGACCCCGACAACCTGCCCGAGTCCGACCCCAGCAAAATGAACTTTGGCGGTGACGCTAAAAAAGCCTGGAAAGACATTTGGGGCTGCGGCCAGGGCATTGGGGCCGTGACGGCCGTGGTCAGCACTGCCGAGCTGGTGGCCCGCCTCAAGGACGAGTACCAGGCTGCACGTGCACGCCTGGCGTTGTGATCCATTGAGCACGGTTGCACTCGCCAACGAGCAGCGCCCTTCGGGGCGCTCTTTTTTGCCAGATTTACTCAAGGCGGTGGGCTGCATCCTGATCGTTTTGCACCATTTGGCCTTTTACGGTCCGATGTCGGACGTGGTGCTGCGGGCCTGGCCCGGCGTGATCGACTGGTTGGCTGAATACGGTCGGCTGGCGGTGCAGTTGTTCTTGGTGTGCTCTGGCTACCTGACGGCGGCCGGTTTGGCGGCCAAGCCCGCGCTCAATGCTCGGCGTTTGCTGCAATTGGCCGGGCGGCGTTATTTGCGTTTGTCCATTCCCCTCATGGGCGCGCTCAGTGCGGCGGTGCTGGTCACCGAATGGATTCGCCCAGATTTTGATCACCCATCACTGTCGGCGACGCCCGATTGGCTGCAAACGCTGGCGCATGTGTTCTTTTTGCAGCACCTGGCCGACATGGAGGCGCTGTCTGCCGGTGTGTGGTACGTGGCGATCGATTTTCAGCTCTACCTGCTCACCTTGTTGACCTTGTGGGGCGTGAGCCTGTGGGCGCGCTGGAAGCCGCTGTGGCGGCCAGACGCTTTGCGTGTGCAGGTGATGTTCGGCTTGACCTTGCTGTCGCTGGTGCGCTGGAACCTGAACCACGACCTGGACCTCTACGGCGTGTATTTTTTTGGCGCCTATGGCCTGGGCTGGCTGGCGCACCGGGCAAGGCAAAGCCGGATTCCGCCCAAGGGCTGGACAGTCTTGCTCCTGATGGGCTTGCTGGCCTTGTGGGTTGACCCGCGCTGGCGCATTTTCACTGCGTGGGCGGTGGCGCTGCTGCTGGCTGCGGCCCCCCCCGCTTGGCTGGCGCTGCAATCGGTGCGAGGCTGGTTCAGGGCGGGGGTGAGTGAGTTGTCGCGCATTTCGTATTCGGTGTTCCTGATCCACTACGCGGTCAGCCTGGCGGTCAGTGCTTGGGTGACGCGGGTTTGGCCCGACTCGGTGGCTTGGAACGGCGCGGGCATGGTCTTGGCGCTGGGCTTGTCGGTGCTGGCGGGCGAGGGTTTGTCGCAGCTGACCGAAAAAAGAAGCCAGGACTGGCGTCATTGGCTGGTGTGGGCGCTGGTCTTTGCGCTCAGCTCAGGACTGGCCATGCATTGGGCCGCCACAGCGGGATGAAAACAGTTTCGCTTGGGCTGCTTTGAAGGTGTGGGCGCCCCGCCCTCGGGGCGAATGCTGGTGGACTGTGGCATCTCGATCGAGGCGCCATCTCGGCGAGAGCGCCGCTCCCACATTTCCCACAGCTCCCCAAGCCCCCAGGCGATGCTTTTTTAGAGGGTGGCTCGGACTTTTTCTGTGATGTAGGCCAGCGCTTCTTCCACTTGGTCGATCAGGATCAGGCACAGGTCGCCAGGGGACAAGCGGGCCAGCGCGGTGTCGATCGCATTGAACTCACCTTGGATGGCCTCGACATGGCGGGTGCGCTGGGCACCGACCAGGCCCTGGCGCAGCAGGTCGATCACTTCGCCGTCGGCACGTCCGCGTTGGCAGGCGTCTTGGTAGAGCAGCACATCGTCAAAGGCTGCCCCCAAAATCTTGGTCTGGTCGCGGATGTCTTCGTCGCGGCGGTCACCGGCACCGCTGATCACCACCACGCGCTTATGGGCGGGCATGTTGTCCACGGCATTGACCAGGGCCTGAATGGCGTCTGGGTTGTGGCCGTAGTCGGCAATCAAGGTGGCACCTTGGTAGTCGAACACGTTGAAGCGCCCCGGCACACCTTGGATGTCGCTGATAAAGGTGGCCAGCCCTTGGGCGATGGCGTCCCATGTGATGCCTACGGCCCAAGCGGCACCGATGGCCGCAAGCACGTTTTCGGTCTGAAAACCGATCTGCCCGTTGCGTGTGAGCGGCACTTGCGACAAGGGGATGCGAAAACTCTGCTTGCCCTTTTGCGCCACGATCGCGCCACCGTCCACATAAATCA
>JAHECM010000171.1:0-2563 GCA_024641725.1 Limnohabitans sp.
CAAGATTCGCTCAACCATCGTGTGTGCCCAAGGCGCGATGCGAACGCCCTCGGCCAAAGTGTCCCAGCTCAGCAAATCATCGGCATCGCGCGTGATGAAGTGGTCCATCAACTCGGGCTCATGGAACTCAAACGCTTGGTGCAAGACCACGGCCACCATTTCGGGGTTGAGGTCCATCATTTGCAACAGAAAGTCCAGCTCTTGGCGCTTTTCAGCCAAGCGCTTGTCGAGGATGTAGTGGCCCTCGGAGTCGGAGTTGAGGTCGTCTAGCTCGGCTTGGTAGGCCGAACGCAGCTCTTGGAAGAAGGGGGAAATGCTCATGGGTATCTTCGTGGACCAATGCAATCAAGTGCGGTTGAGCACTTGCTGGAAGTAGCTTTGCCAAATTTCACGTGCCGTTTGTGCGGGGTCATCCAGCAAATTGCGGCGGCGGTTGTCGTCGTAGGCTTTGCGTTTGTCATCGTCTGACAGCACGTCATAGGCTTCTTGGACTTCACGAAAACGTGCCGGGGCTTCTGGGTCGCTGTTGCGGTCGGGATGAAACTGCGAGGCTTTTTGGCGGAACGCTTTCTTGATGTCTGCCAGCGTGGCATCGCTTTTCAGGCCGAGGGCAGCGTAGTGTTCAGACACGGCAGTTCTAAAAATTACAGAGGTTGAAAATCAAAGCGGTTGCTTGAGGCGAATTTCTTCCACCTTGACGGGGCCCATAGGCACGGTCTTGGCGCTGGACATTTCGCGTTTGAAGCCTGCCAACTCGTGAAAGCGCATGGCGCGGTCATTGGCAATGGGCACCCAGATGGACACATGGGTGCAGCCTTCTTCTTGCAGGCCTTCGCGTGCAGCATCCCACAGCGACAGGCCTACGCCTTGGCCCCAGTAGGCGGCATCGACATAAATATCCCAAATTTCGCCCATGGTGTTGGGCGTGCCTTTGTCACGTGAGCGGTCGTAGCCCACAAAGCCCACGATCTTGCCGCCGTCCACAGCCACTTGCACTTGAGGTTCGGCGAACTCAATGGCTTCGCGCCAATAGGTGGTGCCTTTTTGTTCTGGCACGGGGAGTGCCGTGGTGCCGGTTTGCATGGTTTTGAAGGCTTCTTTGGCGGTGGCCGCGTAGAGCTCGGCGATTTTGGCGGCGTCGCGCAGGGTGGCGGGACGAACTTCAACAGTGGTCAGGTCGGACATGAAAGGAGAACAGATTTAAGGAGACAGTGGGAAAAACAGGAAAGACCGCTATTGTCCCAGCAAAAACGAATGCCGCGGCGACTTAGGTAGAGTAGCGCCCTATGCTTATTCTTGCCCCGATGGAGGGCTTGCTCGACTTCGTCCTGCGCGACGTGCTGACCCGTATTGGCGGCGTGGATCGGTGCGTCTCCGAATTCATCCGCGTCACCAACACCTTGTTGCCCGAGCGCACGTTTTTGCGCATCGTGCCCGAATTGGCGAATGGCGGGCGTACCTTCGCGGGTGTGCCTGTGCGGCCCCAGTTGTTGGGGTCTGACCCCCATTGCTTGGCGGACAACGCAGCGCGCTTGGCCAGCATGGGCTGCGATGGGGTGGACTTGAACTTTGGTTGTCCCGCCAAGCAAGTCAATCGCCATGGCGGTGGCTCGGTGTTGCTGCAAGACCCCGAAGTGCTGTACCAAATTGTGCGTGCGGTGCGGGCTGCGGTGCCTGCGCATCAAGTGGTGTCGGCCAAAATGCGTTTGGGTTTCAACGATGACAGCACCGCCGAAGCATGCGCCTTGGCGCTAGAGGCGGGCGGTGCCAGCGAGATCGTGGTGCATGCCCGCACCAAAGCCGACGCCTACCGTCCGCCTGCCTACTGGCATCGCATTGCCGACATCAAAGCCAAGGTGAAGACACCGCTGGTGGCCAATGGCGAGATTTGGAATGTGCAAGACGCCATCAACGCCCGCGCAGAGTCAGGATGCTTTGATTTGATGCTTGGGCGCGGCATCGTCACCAACCCGGGCCTGGGCTGGGCGATCAAAGCCCACGATGCCGCCGCGCAAGGTTTGCCAGCCCCTGCCCATGAGGTGCGCTGGCAAGACCTGCCGCCGCACCTGAGTACCTTCTGGCAAATCGTGTCGGGCCGGGTGAGCGAGCGCCATCGCGCTGGACGCTTGAAGCAGTGGCTCAATTTTTTACGCAAGCACTACCCAGAGGCCCAAGAGGCCTACCTGCATGTGCGCACGCTCACGCGGCCTGAGCAAATCAACGCGTGGTTGAGCGATGTCACGCGCTAAACACCTGCAACCCTGGCAAGTCCTCACAGGGGGCATTTGCGGCTTGGTATTGACCATTGGCTTGGCGCGCTTTGCCTACACCCCCTTGCTGCCTAGTCTGCAAACACAAACAGGCTTGACCGATGCTGCGGCAGGTGCCTTGGCGGCCATCAATTACGCGGGCTACATGAGCGGCGCTTTGGCGGCCACCTGGATTGACGATGTGCGCTGGCGGCATTGGCTTTACAGCGCGGGCTTGTGGATGGCCTTGGTCACGGTGGCGGCGATGGCCTTGACCGCGTGGATGCCTGCGTGGGCCTTGGTGCGTTATGTGG
>JAHECM010000171.1:2573-4290 GCA_024641725.1 Limnohabitans sp.
TGGGTGGGCTGTGCGGCGCCACAGGCATGCTGTTGGGCTCGGGTTTGGTGTTGGGCTGGCTGATGCGGCAAGGCCGTCGGCCTGAGTTGGGTTTGTATTTCATCGGCTTGGGGCTGGGCATTGTGGTGTCGGCTGCAGGTGCTTGGGCCTTGGCACGGCTGTGGCCCACATGGTCTGACCAATGGCTGGCGTTTGCAGTGCTGGGCCTGGCATTTTTCATTCCGGCGTGGCGCTGGCGACCTCCCGTGCCGCCGCAAGTGGTGGTGGCGCATGACGCGCCCGTTGCATCGGTCGGCTCGCGTCGCTGGCGTTGGACGCTACTGGCCAGTTACTTCGCCGCGGGCTGGGGCTTTGTCATCAGTGCCACATTCACCGTGGCGATTGTGGAGCGTGAGCCGGCGTTGGCGGGCCAAGGTCCGCTGGCTTGGGCGCTGGTGGGCATGGCTGCCATGCCTGCCGTGTTCATGTGGGATTTGGTGGCGCGCCGCTGGGGTGACAAACAAGCACTGCTGCTGGCGTTTGGTCTGCAAACGCTGTCGATACTCTTGCCCGCTCTGTCGGGTGCGTTGTGGGCGGCGCTCGCTGGGGCGGTGGGGTATGGCGCGACGTTCATCGGCATCGTCAGCCTGACCTTGGCGTTGGTCGGGCGACGCGCGCCGAACAACCCTGGGCAGGCCATGGCCAAGCTCACCCTCAGCTATGGCGCTGCGCAAATGCTGGCTCCTGTGGTGGCGGGTGTCATGGCGCAGACCACGGGCACTTTCCAAGGGGCGTTGTGGTTAACTGCGGGTGTGATGGCCGTGGGCATGGCGCTGCTGGCCACCTTGCCGCACGAGCATTGAGCGAAAACCCCGATCTTGGGGGCTCCTTTGCTGGCCGCACAATAGACGCTTGCTTTCGGGCGCCCCTGCTATTTTTATAAGCGAACCACCGTGCCCACACAAAGTTTTATTCTTGGCAAAGACGCGCCACTCGAATCCACCATCAACACCCTCCAAGCTAAGTTGCAGGCCTTGGGTTTTCATATCCAAGAAAAGAGTTGGCTGAACCCCGTCGACGGCATTTGGTCGGTGCACATTCATGACCGCGATTGCCCCGTGTTGTTTGCCAACGGCAAAGGTGCCACGCGCATGGCGTGTTTGGCCAGCGCCTTGGGTGAGTTTGTCGAGCGCTTGGCCACCAACTATTTTTGGACGCATTTCTATCTGGGTCCCGACACCGCCGATGCGCCGTTTGTGCATGACCCGCAAGAGCGTTGGTTTGATTTGAACGACGACGGGACGTGGCCCCAAGGCCTGCTCAACCCAACGCTGCACAAGTTTTACAACCCAGAAGGCAACATCGATTGCGCCAACTTGGTGGACTTCAACTCAGGCCATGTGGCGCGTGGCATTTGCGCCATTCCCTATGTGCGCATCCGCGATGGCGACACCACCTACATGCCCGTCAACCTCATCGGCAACTTGTATGTCAGCAACGGCATGGCCGCGGGCAATACCGCGCTCGAGGCGCGCACGCAGGCTTTGTCTGAGATTTTTGAGCGCCATGTGAAAGCCAAAATCATCAGCGAAGGTATTTGTTTGCCCGATGTGCCTGAGGCGGTGATTAATCGCTACCCACGCATTGCCTCCGGCATTGCGGCTTTGCGTGCCGCTGGTTTTGGTATTTTGGTGAAGGACGCGTCGCTGGGCGGCAAGTACCCCGTGATGAACGTGAC
>JAHECM010000173.1 GCA_024641725.1 Limnohabitans sp.
GGCTACCAGCGCGGCAAGATCCAAGACGAATCCATGCACTACGAGATGCTCAAGCACACCGGCGAGCTGCCCATCATCGGCGTCAACACCTTCCGCAACCCCAAGGGCGACGAAGTGCTCGAAAGCCTGGAACTGGCCCGCTCGACCGAAGAAGAAAAGCAGTCGCAGCTTAAGCGCCTGCAAGACTTCCACGCCCAACACGCCAATGCATCGCCCGCGATGCTCAAACGCCTGCAGCAAGCGGTGATCGACAACACCAATGTGTTTGAGGTGCTGATGGACGCGGTGCGGGTCTGCTCACTGGGCCAGATCACCAATGCGCTGTTCGAGGTGGGTGGCCAGTACCGACGCAATATGTGAGCCAAGGAGAGCAAGCCATGGCGGTCATTCACCAAATGCTGGCCACAGGCTTACTGACCTTGACCGGATGGGCGCAAGCCGAATCGCCCGTTTTTTTGGCCGATCGCGAGAAGAATTTTCCATCGCCCGCGGGGGCCAAGGATTACCAAACCTTTGCCCCAGTCAGGGTGGCCACGTTTTCCAATTGGGCCAAGTACTTTCCGTCTTGTGTGATTGCCCCCGCGACCCAGCCACGCGCCTTGGGCCAAGGCCAGCTGTCACGCCCTTTGAGCTACTCGCGCTTCCCAATTGGCGGCAGCCGCACGCTGGATGACTTTGTGGAGGCCTACCCCGTCACGTCTTTGATCGCGGCACAGGAGGACAAGATCCTCGAAGAGCGTTACCCACGCATGCGTCTGCCCTCGGACAAATTCACGTCCTTTTCGATGGCCAAGTCAATCACCAGCTTGTTGGTCGGCATTGCACTGGACGAAGGCAAAATCAAATCCTTGGACGACCCGGCCAGTCAGTATGTGCCGGCCATCGCCGATTCGGCCTATGGCCAGATCAGTTTGCGTCACCTGCTGCGCATGAGCTCGGGCGTGCTGTACAGCGAAAACTATTCCGGCAAGGATGACAATGCGCGCATGCAGAGCTACTTGGAGCCACAAGGGGCCATCACCGCCATCAACATCTTCAAAGGCAAACCCTTTCACACACCAGGCAGCACATTCAATTACGCAGGCATCGAATCCATTGTGCTCAACCAGGTCGTGGCGCACGCCACAGGTCAATCCGTCTGCCAGTACATGCAGGACAAGCTGTGGGAACCTATCGGCGCGCAAGACAGCGGCACCTGGCAACTGGACGGTTCGGGTCAGGCCATGGGCCAGATGGGCTTTGCCGCCACCGCACGAGACTGGGTCCGGCTGGGGCTGATGATCGTCAACGGTGGCCAAGTTGGGGGTCGACAAGTGATCTCCAAAGCCTATCTGGACGAGGCCACACGCATGAGCGCACAGCCGGAGCACTTTCACAAAGGCAATGGCGTCAACAGACTCTATGGTTATGGCTACCAGTTCTGGTTGCACGGAGAAGATCAACCCGTGATGCTCGGCGTCTTTGGTCAGCACCTGTTCATGGACCGCAGCCGCAAGGCGATTTTGCTCATCACCAGCGCCTGGCCCAGCACCACCATGCCCTTCTACTCCATGAATTACAGCCGCCTGTTCACTGACTTCATTGACAGTTTGTCGACCCCCATCAAACCCTGAATGCACGGGCACAATGAGGGGCATGAGAACCCCCCTTCCCTTCATTGCCCCTGAAGTCTTTGACAGTGCCGAAGCAGCGCTGGCACGCGTGCAGGCGATTTATGCGCAAAGCGTGACGCACCTGCGCCAAGCCATGCAGAGTTACGTCGCGGGCGATGCGCTGCTGGACCGCGTGCGCGCTTGTTACCCTTATGTGCGCATCGAAACTGCGACCGACTGGACGCCCCCGGCCGACGCCGACGCCGAGTTGCTGAGCTACGGCTTTGTGGTCAGCGCCGGCCAATACACCACCACACTGACCCGGCCCGATTTGTTCGCGCACTATTTGCGTCAACAGTTTGACTTGCTGATTCGCAACCATGACGTCAAGCTTGAAGTGGGCACCAGCAAAGAGCCCATGCCCGTGCATTTTTCGTTTGCCGAAAACGAGCACATGGAAGGCGAGATGAGCGCTGCCCGGCGCGCTCGCATGCGCGATGTGTTCGACCTGCCCGATCTGACGGCCATGGACGACAGCATCGCCAACGGCACCTGGCGCAAAACCCAAGGGCAACCACAGCCTTTGTCGCTGTTCACCGGGGCTCGCACCGACTATTCTCTGCACCGCTTGCGCCACTACTGCGGCACCAACCCTGTGCACTTCCAAAACTTTGTGTTGTTCACCAACTACCAGTTCTACATCGACGAGTTCATCGCGCTGGGCCGTGCCGAGATGGCCAAGGCCGACAGCCCCTATCTCGCCTTTGTGGAGCCTGGGAATGTGGTCACGCGGCGCGTGAGCCTGAGCTCCGAGCCTGAAGATGCTTTAGGCGTGGCCCCGCCGCGCTTGCCCCAAATGCCAGGCTACCACTTGGTGCGCGAAGGCCACAGTGGCATCACCATGGTCAACATTGGCGTCGGTCCGGCCAACGCCAAAACCATCACCGACCACATCGCCGTGCTGCGCCCGCACAGCTGGCTGATGCTGGGCCACTGCGCCGGTCTGCGCACCACGCAGCAGCTGGGCGACTACGTGCTGGCCCATGCCTATGTGCGCGAAGACCATGTGTTGGACGAAGAGCTGCCGCTGTGGGTACCGATTCCCGCGCTGGCTGAGATCCAGGTGGCACTGGAGCGGGCGGTGTCCGAGGTCACGGGCTGCCATGGTGCGGAGCTCAAACGCCTCATGCGCACCGGCACCGTGGCCAGCACCGACAACCGCAACTGGGAGCTGCTGCCCAACAACACGCCCCAGCGCCGCTTCAGCCAAAGCCGCGCGGTGGCGCTCGACATGGAAAGCGCCACGATTGCGGCCAACGGCTTTCGCTTTCGGGTGCCCTATGGCACGCTGCTGTGCGTGAGCGACAAACCGCTGCACGGAGAGATCAAGCTGCCCGGCATGGCCAACCATTTCTACCGCGAGCGGGTCAATCAGCACCTGCAAATCGGCATCCGCGCGCTCGAGTTGCTGCGCGCCGCAGGCCCTGCCCAATTGCACAGCCGCAAGCTGCGCAGCTTTGCAGAAGTCGCTTTCCAGTAAGCCCAAACCCGCCATGACCCTGGTTCTGCTCAACCCCCATGCGCAAGGCGGCCGTGCTGCGCGTCGGATTCCGGCCCTGCGCGCTTGGCTGGCCGCTCATGCACCAGAGGCACACCTTGCCGCCCCCGAAGCCCTGGGAGACAGCGTGGCCCTGCTGCTGTCAATACCCGAAGGCAGCCGCGTGGTGGTGGTGGGCGGCGACGGCACGCTGAACCGCTGGCTGCCCGCGATGCTGGCTAGGCGGCTCACCGTGGGACTGGTGCCCATGGGCAGCGGCAACGACAGCGCTCGGGCCTGGGGCGTTTACGGTTTGCCCTGGGCGCAAGCCCTGACGCTGGCGCTGCAAGGCCCTGCGCAAGCCACCGACCTGGGCTTGGCCTACTGGCGTGACCTGGCGGACCAAACGCACGAGACGCCTTTTCTGTCGAGCCTGACCGCGGGCTTTGACTCGGCCGTCGGGCTGCGCGCCTTGAACGGCCCGAGCTGGCTGCGCGGCATGCCCCGCTACCTGTGGGCCACGCTGCACGAGCTGATCCACCTGCGCCACTGGGACCTGACGCTGCACAGCGATGGGCATTTGAAGCACCAGGGCATCAGTCTGTTTGCCTCCAGCCTGAACACCCCGACCTTTGGCTCCGGCATGCCCGCGGTGCCGCACGCGCAATTGGCCGATGGGCAGCTTGACACTTTGCTGGCGGGCTCGTTTGGACGTCTGGGAGCCCTGCTCATGCTGCCCCGACTGTTGATCGGTCGTCACTTGGGTCACCCGCGCATCGCCAGTTGGGCTTACCGGCAACTGGGGATCCGCTGCGCGCAAGGCGTGCCTTTGGCCGCTGATGGAGAATACTTGGGTGAGGCCAGGCATGTCAGCATCCACTGCCAAGCTGGCCGCTTGCAGGTGGTCCGCCAGTGATGCCACGCCCACAAGCCGCTTCTGACCCGTTTTGACGTTCTGTGTCACAGTGCGCCCATTGACTTTGAACCCTGCCCATCTATGAAAATCCTGTTTGTTGCCGACCCACTCGAATCTTTCAAAATTTACAAGGACACGACCTTTGCCATGATGCGCGAGGCGCACAAGCGGGGACATCAAGTGTCGGCTTGCGAGATGACCGGCGTGCGCTGGCAACGCGGCGAAGCGGTGACAGCGC
>JAHECM010000175.1 GCA_024641725.1 Limnohabitans sp.
CCAGCAACGCAAAAGGCCAGAGCCAGCCCAGCCATTGGATCAAGCCATGAAAGCGGATGAACCGCCCCTGCTCCCAGGTTTGCAGGGTCAACGCAAAATACACATCGGCCGAAGCGTTGTTCAGCAAGCTCAGCTGCCAGACCAAGCCCACCAAAGCCGCCACCATGCACACGCGGGCCGACGCCCACAACAGCGTGACACCCAACACCGTCGCCAATGCCATGCCCATCAGCACCTCGGCGCCGACCCCGTCCCAGGCATGAGCCGGGCCATAGGTCAAAGCCGCCGACAAGGTGCTGGCCCCCCAAGCTGAGCACAGCAAACCCAGCGCCAAAAGCGCCCGCTGGCGTGTTTGCCGCAGCACACTGAACGCCAGCAAACAAGGCAGCAACAAGCCAATGGCGATGCACACCACTTCACTGACGGGCAGCAGGGGCTGCAACTCCACCTCGCGCAAGGGCAGCCATTCCACCCACGGCGAATCCTGCAAAGCCAATGCCAGCGCGGCTTCAGCGCGCTCCAACACCTGACCCAAGCCAAACGGCACCGCCACCGGAAACAACAAGGCCACAGGCCACAGGGCCAACAAAGCCAGTGCGCCACTCGAATCCGACACAAACCAGCGGTCGCGCATACGGCTCCAGCGGTCCATCACACCCAGCCACTCCAGGGCGCGGGCCACCACGGCGCCCAACCCAGCGCCGCCGACATTCAAGGCCAGATCCACATTGGAAGGCACCCGGGTCGGCAAAAACATCTGCAAAGATTCCATCGTCAACGACAAGCCAAAGGCCAGCGCAGTGGCCCACGCTATGGGCCGGGACTGGGGCTGCAAGCGGTGGATCGCCAAAGACCCCAAAAACCCCAGCGGGGCGTAACCCAACACGTTGGACACCACGTCGAAACCGGTCCAGTAACGCGGCAAAGGCGCCCCCAAAAAGGCCCAAGGCGCTATGCCCTGCACCCGCCAAGGCTCAAAGGGGTACAAGCTGGCATAAACAATCAGCAGGGCATAAGCCCAAGCCAAGGGCCAGGCGGCGGTGCGGCGCGTGACCATGGCAGCTGGCTCCCTCAAAAAGGCTTGACCACCACCAAAATGACCACCGCCAGCATCATCAGCACTGGGATTTCATTGAACCAGCGGAACCAGACATGGCCACGCGGCATGGCATTCGCCTCGAATTTTCGCAAAATGACGCCGCAGCCGTGGTGGTAAGCGATCAGCAAGACCACCAGCAAGAGCTTGGCGTGCATCCAGCCCTGCCCCGGCCCCTTACCAATACCGTAATACAACCAGAGCCACACACCCAAACACAGGGCGGGCACGGCCAGCAAAGTCATGAAACGGTACAACTTGCGTGCCATCAGCAACAAACGCGCACGCTCGGCCACAGAGCCGGGCTCCACCATCGCCAAATTGACAAAAATGCGGGGCAAATAAAACAAGCCAGCAAACCAGCTGGCAATGAAAACGATGTGAAGGGCTTTGATCCAGAGCATGGCCCGAGTGTAGCCAGCCCCGTCCGTTCCGTCCTGAGCGATGCACGCACCGTGTTGCACGCAAAAAAAACCCCCGACCAGAGGCCGAGGGTGATAAGCCTTTTAACTGTGAAGCATCAAGGCCCCGCTCAGGGAGGTAAAGCGGGGAGCGGCAAGCCGCCCGGAAAGCAATGTAACAAATGTCAAAACCAACAACAAGATGATTTTGTTGTTTTTGTGCCCATGGCCCATCTCAACCCGGCCAATTGCGCCACATGGGTGACACCCAGCGAGGGCTGCTCTGGCGCTGCGGCACACGCAGTTGGGCCAAAATAGGCCACATGAACCCCGTCGCCCCCTTCCCCCTTGCCCGCCCACGCCGCCTGCGCCGTGACGATTTCACCCGCAACCTGGTGCGCGAGCACCAAGTCACGCCACACGACCTGATTTACCCCGTCTTTGTGCTGGACGGTCAAAACCAGCGCCAAGCCGTGGGCTCTATGCCCGGCGTGGAACGCCTGTCGCTCGACCTGCTGCTGCCCGTGGCCGAAGACTGCGTGAAGCTGGGCATCCCGGTCATGGCACTGTTCCCAGTGATCGACGCCTCACTCAAAGACCCCACGGGCAGCGAAGCCATGAACCCCAACGGCCTGGTGCCGCGTGTGGTGCGTGAGCTGAAAAAACGCTTCCCAGATCTGGGCGTGATGACCGACGTGGCGCTCGACCCCTTCACCAGCCACGGCCAAGACGGCCTGCTGGACGAGACCGGCTACATCCTGAACGACGAAACCACCGCCGTGCTGGTGCAGCAAGCGCTGACCCAGGCCGAAGCCGGGGTGGACATGGTGGCCCCCAGCGACATGATGGACGGACGCATCGGTGCGATCCGCCAAGCGCTCGAAGCGCGTGGCCTGATCCACACCCGCATCATGGCCTACAGCGCCAAGTACGCCAGCGCCTTTTACGGCCCCTTCCGCGATGCGGTGGGCTCGGCGGGCAATCTGGGCAAGAGCAACAAAAAGGTCTACCAGATGGACCCCGGCAACAGCGACGAAGCCCTGCGCGAAGTCGCCATGGACCTGGCCGAAGGCGCGGACATGGTCATGGTCAAGCCCGGCATGCCGTACTTGGACATCGTGCGCCGGGTAAAAGACGAGTTCAAAGTGCCGACTTTTGCCTACCAAGTGTCGGGCGAATACGCCATGCTCAAAGCCGCTGCGCAAAACGGCTGGCTGGACCACGATTTGGTGATGATGGAAAGCCTGCTGGCCTTCAAGCGCGCAGGCGCCGACGGCGTGCTGACCTACTTTGCGCGCGACGCAGCCCGCCTGATTCGCCAAGGCTGAGCCTGCGCATGCGGATCTTCAGCGTCTCGGGCGCACATGTGGAGGCCGGGCTGAGCCTGCCCGAACAACTGCCAGAACAGGGCTACCTCTGGATCGCCTGCTCGCGGTCCGCTTTTCAGGCCGAACTGGCAGCGATTCAATCGGCTCTGGAGCGGCTCACCGGACAGCCGCTGGTGGACCTGCACGTGTCGGACTTGCTGAACGCGCAACTGCCCTCGCGCTTTGACTTCAGCTCGCATTACGACCTGATGGTGTTCCGCCGTCTGGCCCAACGGTCAGAGCGCGCCGAAGCCACACCCGCCAATGGCCTGACCCTGCAAGGCGGCAAACGCCCGGGGCCACCGGTGCTGCAACGCATCGACACCAGCCCTGTGGGTTTTGCGGTGTTTGACCGCGTGCTGCTCAGCGTGCACCCGGCCGACTGCATGGTGCGCGAAGCTTATGCCGCACGCCTGCTGGCCAACAACGCGGCCCACGACACCCCAGATGGTCGCTCGGCCGGCGCACGCGGCGTGCCCCTCAGCCCGGCCGACATGATGCTGCGCATCGTCAGCCACATGGTGGACAGCTACCTGGACTTGCGCCGCGAACTCAGCCGCCAGCTCGACCACTGGCAGGCCGAACTGCTGCACCCCCGCACCCGCTTTAACCGCTGGGACGCCCTGCTGCAATCGCGCTTGGCCCTGCACCAGATCGAAGCCCTGTGCGACGACCAGCGCACCGCCGTGCAAAGCTGGACCGAATCGCTGGACAGCTGGCACGTCAACGACACGCCGGTGGACCAGCGTGAGCACGAGTTGCTCAAGATCCGCAGCCGCGATGTGCTGGAGCACATCGAGCGCGTGGTGCAACATGTGCGGCGGCTGGAGCACAACACCGAGACCGCGGTGCAGATGCACTTCAATGTGCAAAGCAACAAGACCAACGACATCATGCGCACCCTGACGGCGCTGACCGCGATCTTTTTGCCCTTGAACCTGATCGCGGGCATTTTTGGCATGAACTTCGAGTTCATCCCCTGGCTGCACCAGGCATCGGCCTTTTGGTGGACGCTGGGCAGCATGGTCAGCATCGCCCTGCTCATGGGGCTGGTGTTCTGGCGCAAGCGTTACCTGGCCAGAACGGGCGAGTGAGGCGGGAGCCGTCAGCCCAGATGCGCCTTAAAGAACGCCAAGGTGCGCTCTCGGGCCAGCTGCGCCGACGGCGCGTGCCACGCTCCGCGCTGGTCGCAATTGAAGCCGTGGTGCGCCGCGTAAGTGTGCACCGCCACTTCGGGGTGGGCTTTTTTGAAGGTCTCCACCGTGTCCAGCGGGATCCAATGGTCCTCTTCGGCAAAGTGGGCCAGCACCGGCACTTGGGCTTGGCGTGCGGTCTCCGCCTCGGTCGTGACCCCACCGCCGTAGTAGGGCACAGCGGCGCTCAGGCCAGACAACAGGCAGG
>JAHECM010000176.1:0-1912 GCA_024641725.1 Limnohabitans sp.
TGGTACTCGACCTGACCCTCTTTGAGGCCCTTGTCGCCAATGGTGACGCGGTGCGGCACACCGATCAGTTCCCAGTCGGCAAACATGGCACCCGGGCGCTCGCCACGGTCGTCCAAAATCACGTCCACGCCAGCGGCCAGCAGGCCGGTGTAAATGCGCTCGGCCTCGGCCTTGACGGCCTCGCTGCGGTCCATGCCAATGGGGCACACCACCACAGTGAACGGCGCGATCGCGTCGGGCCAGATGATGCCGCGCTCGTCGTGGTTTTGTTCGATGGCCGCCGCAGGCAGGCGCGTCACGCCAATGCCGTAGCAACCCATCTCCAAGAACTGGGGCTTGCCGTTCTCGTCCAGAAACGTGGCGTTCATGGCTTGGGAATACTTGGTGCCCAGGTAGAACACATGGCCCACCTCGATGCCGCGCTCAATGGCCAGCACGCCCTGGCCGTCGGGCGATGTGTCGCCCGCCACCACGTTGCGGATGTCGGCCACCAGCGCAGGCTCAGGCAGGTCACGGCCCCAGTTGACACCGGTGAGGTGAACGTCCACCTCGTTGGCGCCGCAGATCCAGTCGGCCATCACGGCCACGTCGCGGTCGGCCACCAGGTGCACGGGCTTCTTCAAGTTCAGCGGGCCCAGGTAGCCGGGCTTGCAGCCAAAGTGCTCGTCGATCTCGCCCAGGGTGGCAAAGCGGAAACCGCCTTCCATGCCCGGCAACTTGCCGACCTTGACCTCGTTCATGTCGTGGTCGCCGCGCAAGAGCAAAAGCCACACTTGTGATTTGACGATCTCGCCTTGCTCGTTCAAGGTGTCGGTGGCCAGCACCAGCGACTTGACGGTGGTGGACAAAGGCACGTTCAGCAAGGCGGCCACGTCTTCGCAGGTGCTCTTGCCGGGTGTGGGGGCTGGGGTCAGCGCTTGACTGGCCGCAGCGCGGGGCTGCTGCGGGGCCAGGGCCTCGGCTTTTTCCATGTTGGCGGCGTAGCTGCTGGTCGGGCAATAGACGATGGCGTCTTCGCCCGTGGCGGCGATCACCTGAAACTCTTCGCTCAGGTCGCCCCCGATGGCACCACTGTCAGCGGCCACAGCGCGGTAGGTCAAGCCAAAGCGGTCAAAAATTTTGCGGTAGGCACCGGCCATGACTTGGTAGCTGGCCTTGGCGCTGGCCACGTCGCGGTCAAAGCTGTAGGCGTCTTTCATGATGAATTCACGGCCACGCATGAGGCCAAAACGAGGACGGCGCTCGTCGCGGAATTTGGTTTGGATTTGGTAGAAGTTTTTGGGCAACTGCTTGTAGCTGCGCACTTCTTGGCGCACCACATCGGTCACGACCTCTTCGCTGGTGGGCTGGATCACAAAGTCGCGGCCATGGCGGTCTTTGATGCGCAAGAGCTCTGGGCCCATCTTGTCAAAGCGGCCTGTTTCTTGCCACAGCTCGGCGGGCTGCACCACGGGCATGGTCATCTCGATGGCGCCTGCGCGGTTCATTTCTTCGCGCACGATGGCCTCAACCTTGCGGATCACGCGCAGGCCCATGGGCATGTAGTTGTAGATGCCCGCGCCAAGTTTTTTGATCATGCCTGCGCGGGTCATCAGCTTGTGGCTGACCACTTCGGCATCGGCCGGCGCTTCTTTGAGGGTGGAAATAAGAAATTGGGATGCTTTCATCGCGGCACGTTCACAAAACAAGGGGGCATGAGGGGAAACATCCAAGAGCGAGCGCCTGTGCGGCGTGCATAATGAACACAATTTAAAAATTTGGGGTTGATTATGCTTGACCGTGAAGGCTTTAGGCCGAACGTCGGCATCATTCTGCTCAACCAGAGAAACCAGGTTTTCTGGGGCAAGCGCATCCGCACCCACAGCTGGCAGTTTCCGCAAGGCGGCATTGACCGGGGCGAGAGCCCTGAACA
>JAHECM010000176.1:2012-4253 GCA_024641725.1 Limnohabitans sp.
TTTTTTTGTGTCTTCTGTGAGGGCAGGCCAAATGGCCTGAGGCCCACCGTTCAGCGGCTCAAGATCAGGTTGTCGCGGTGCACCATCTCGGGCTCGGCGGTGTAGCCCAACAAAGCCGCGTATTCGTGCGAGGGTTTGCGGCACAGCAAGCGCGCCTCGGCACTGGCGTAATTGGCCAGGCCTCGGGCGATTTCAGCACCCTGCTCATCACGAATGGCGATCACATCGCCGCGCGAGAACTCACCCGCCACACTGGTCATGCCAATGGGCAAAAGACTCTTGCCTTCGGTCAGAACTTTGTGGGCGGCACCGGCGTCTACCGTGACGGAACCGCGCAGCTGCAGGTGGTCGGCCATCCACTGTTTGCGGGCTTGTTGTTTGGCCGTTTGCGCCACCAGCAAGGTGCCCATGTTGTCGCCCTGGCACAAACGCAGCAAGGCGTCAGGCTCTCGCCCCCAGGCGATCACGGTCGAAGCACCTGAGCCCGCAGCCCGCTTGGCCGCCAAAATTTTGGTGATCATGCCGCCCTTGCCCAGGCTAGAACCCGCACCACCGGCCATGGTTTCCAGCAACGGGTCTGCGGCATGGGCTTCGTGCACAAAGGTGGCTGCGGGGTCTTTGCGCGGGTCGGCGGTGTACAGGCCTTTTTGGTCGGTCAGGATGACCAAAAGGTCGGCCTCGACCAAATTGGCCACCAATGCGCCCAAGGTGTCGTTGTCGCCGAACTTGATTTCATCGTTGACGACGGTGTCGTTCTCGTTGATGACGGGCAGCACGCGGTGTTGAAGCAACGTGAGCAAGGTTGATCGCGCATTGAGGTAACGCTCGCGGTCGGCCAAGTCGGCGTGCGTGAGCAGCACTTGGGCACTGCCCATGCCGTTTTCGCGCAGCTTGGTTTCGTACATTTGCGCCAAGCCCATCTGGCCCACGGCAGCTGCCGCCTGCAAAGCAGGCACTTCGCTGGGGCGGGTGGTCCAGCCCAAGCGCTTCATGCCCTCTGCAATGGCCCCGCTGGAGACCATGATCACTTCTTTGCCCTGTCCGACCAACAAGGCCATCTGGCGACACCATTCGCCGATCGCGCCTTCGTCCAGGCCACGGCCCTCGTTGGTCACCAGGCTGGAGCCCACTTTGACCACGATGCGTCGCGCATCGCGCAAAAGAGAGGAAACGGCAGTTGTGGTCATGCTCTGAGTGCTACTTGGCGTGTGAACAACAGGTCGCAAGGTTCGGCAAATGCGCCGCCTTACTCGGAAGGCAAGGCCTTGAAACGGGGGTCTTCCGCATCGGGCTCTTGTGGCTGGTCTTGCTCCTTGAACCGGGGATCGATGTCCACAGGCCCCTGCTCGATGAGCTGCTGGGCACGGATGTGCTTGTAAATCTCTTTGATCAAGGGCTCGCAACCTTCACGGGTCAAGGCCGAAATCTCGAACACAGGCCCTTTGTAGCGCATGCGCTTGATGAAGTCTTTGACACGTTTTTCACGCTCTTCGGCCGGTACCATGTCCAGCTTATTGAGCACCAGCCAACGCGGCTTGCTGTGGAGCTTGGCATCGTACTTTTTCAGCTCGGCCACGATGGCCTTGGCTTGCTGCACCGGGTCGACGTTGTCGTCAAACGGAGCGAAGTCCACCACATGCAAGAGCAAACGGGTGCGTTGCAAGTGGCGCAAAAACAAGTGCCCCAAGCCCGCGCCTTCAGAGGCGCCTTCGATCAAACCCGGCACATCGGCCACCACAAAACTTTGCTCGGGGCCCACACGGACCACGCCCAGATTGGGGTGCAAGGTGGTGAAGGGGTAATCGGCAATCTTGGGGCGGGCGTTGGACACCGCGGCAATGAAGGTGGATTTGCCCGCATTGGGCATGCCCAACAAGCCGACATCGGCCAAGACCTTCAGCTCCAACTTGAGCTCTTTGCGCTCGCCTTCGTGGCCAGGTGTTTTTTGGCGTGGGGCCCGGTTGATGGCGCTTTTGAAGCGCATATTGCCAAAGCCACCATCACCGCCTTTGGCGATCATGAGGGTCTCGCCCGGCTCCAGCAACTCATAAAGCACCTCGCCGGTCTCGGCGTCGGTGATGATGGTGCCCACGGGCATCTTGAGTGTGACGTCGTCACCCGCCGCGCCGAACATGTCCGAACCCATGCCGTGCTGGCCGCGCTTGGCTTCGTGGCGACGCGAGTAGCGGTAATCCACCAAGGTGTTGAGGTTGATGTCCGCCACAGCAAACACATGGCCGC
>JAHECM010000179.1 GCA_024641725.1 Limnohabitans sp.
AGTTTTCAATGCCCTTGCAGTGGCCCACTTCGGACAGCATTTCCAGGTCAAAGCGGGTGCGCTGCTCCAAGCGCTGGGCTTCGACCAGCTTGCCCATGCCGGTCAGCTCTTTCAGGCGCTGCGCCAGCTCAACTTTGATGGTCTCCACAGCGGCCAGCACCTTGTCGCGTGGCGTCACGTAATGGCTGGAGGGGTAAACCGTGAAGCGCGGAATTTTTTGGCGAATGCGTCCGGTGAGCGGGTCAAACAGCTGCAAGCTCTCGATTTCATCGTCAAACAGCTCGATGCGAATGGCCAGCTCGGAATGCTCGGCTGGGAACACATCGATCGTGTCGCCCCGCACACGAAAGTTGCCGCGTGAAAACTCCATGTCGTTGCGCTGGTACTGCATGCGGATCAGTTGCGCGATCACGTCGCGCTGACCCAGCTTGTCGCCGGTGCGCAGCGTCATGATCATGCGGTGGTAGCTCTCGGGCTCGCCAATGCCATAGATGGCTGACACGGTGGCCACGATCACCACATCGCGCCGCTCCATGATGCTTTTGGTGCAAGACAAGCGCATTTGTTCGATGTGCTCGTTGATGGCGCTGTCTTTTTCGATGAACAAATCGCGCTGGGGCACATAGGCCTCAGGCTGGTAGTAGTCGTAGTAGCTAACGAAGTACTCGACTGCGTTTTTTGGGAAAAACTCCCGAAACTCGCTGTACAGCTGAGCGGCCAGTGTTTTGTTGGGCGCAAACACAATGGCAGGCCGCCCCAGCTGCGCGATCACATTGGCCATGGTGAAGGTCTTGCCCGAGCCAGTCACGCCCAGCAGGGTCTGGAACACCTCGCCGTCGTGCACGCCCTCGACCAATTGCTCAATGGCCGTGGGCTGGTCGCCCGCCGGGGGGTAAGGCTGGAACAGCTCGAAGGGCGAGTCGGGGTAGTGGACAAACTGGCCTGCGACGGGTTCGGTAGAAACTTCAGTGAGCTCGGTCATCGGTGGGGCCGCGCAGGCCGTTAAAATCTTGGACAACCCGAAAGCCTAACCGAGGAACGGGTTTCCTGCCAACACTGAACACAATCCAAGGACTTTCCATGTCTCTGTTTTCCGCCGTCGAAATGGCCCCCCGCGACCCGATTCTGGGTCTGAACGAGCAGTACAACGCCGACACCAACCCCAACAAAGTCAATTTGGGCGTGGGCGTGTACTTCGACGACAACGGCAAACTGCCCCTGCTGCAATGTGTGCAAGCCGCCGAAAAAACCATGATGGCCACGCCCACTGCGCGCGGCTACTTGCCCATCGACGGCATCGTGGCCTATGACAACGCGGTCAAAGCACTGGTTTTTGGTGCTGAATCTGACGTGGTCAAGTCTGGCCGCGTGTCCACCGTGCAGGCCATTGGCGGCACCGGCGGCCTCAAAATCGGCGCTGACTTCTTGAAAAAAGTCAGCCCCAACGCCAAGGTGTTGATTTCTGACCCCAGCTGGGAAAACCACCGCGCCATCTTTGTGAACGCTGGTTTTGAAGTCGACAGCTACGCCTACTACGACGCGGCCAAGCGCGGCGTCAATTTCGACGGCATGCTGGCCAGCCTGAAGGCTGCCGCCCCCGGCACCATCGTCGTGCTGCACGCTTGCTGCCACAACCCCACGGGTTATGACATCACCGCGGCCCAGTGGGACGAAGTCATCGCCACCGTCAAAGCCGGCCAACTGACCGCATTTTTGGACATGGCCTACCAGGGCTTTGGCCACGGCATTGCCGAAGACGGCGCTGTGATCGGTAAATTTGTGGCTGCGGGCCTGAATATCTTCGTGTCGACTTCTTTCTCAAAGAGCTTCAGCCTCTATGGCGAGCGCGTGGGTGCCCTGTCGGTGGTGGCTTCTGACAAAGAAGAAGCCTCCCGCGTGCTGTCGCAACTCAAGATCGCCATTCGCACCAACTACTCCAACCCACCCATCCACGGTGGCGCGGTGGTGGCTGCCGTGTTGAACAACCCCGAGCTGCGCGCCCAGTGGGAAAGCGAATTGGCCGAAATGCGTGTGCGCATCAAAGCCATGCGGCAAACCCTGGTGGACAGCCTCAAGGCGGCCGGCGTGCAACAAGACATGAGCTTCATTACCACCCAGATCGGCATGTTCAGCTACTCGGGCCTGACCAAAGACCAGATGGTGCGTCTGCGCAGCGAGTTTGGCGTGTATGGCACCGACACGGGCCGCATGTGCGTGGCAGCACTCAACAGCAAGAACATCGAATACGTCTGCAAGGCCATCGCCAGCGTGGTCTAAGTCGACCGACGCTGACGCAGCGCTTGCAACCGCTCCCTCGGGAGCGGTTTTTTTGGGCCAGTCCAAAATGCGACAGAGGATTAGGGTGAACACTCCATTTTTAGGTCGCCTCGTCCTGTAATATTGCTGCACCGCACCATTGCCCTCCGGAGAACCCCCATGCTTTACCAAATCTATGAAACCCAGCGCTCCATCATGGAGCCTTTCTCCGACTTGGCGCAGGCGGCCTCCAAGCTCTACGGCAACCCCCTGAACCCCATGGCGCAGAGCCCACTGGCCCAACGTGTGTCGGCCAGTTACTCATTGATGCACCGCCTCGGCAAAGACTATGTCAAGCCAGAGTTCGGCATCCGCAGTGTCAAGGTCAACCAATCTGAGGTGGCGATCCACGAGCGCATCGAAATCGACAAGCCCTTTTGCGAGCTGCGCCGCTTCAAACGCTTCACCGACGATCCTGCAACCCTGACCCAGCTCAAAAATCAGCCTCCCGTGCTGATCGTGGCTCCGCTGTCGGGCCACTACGCCACGCTGCTGCGTGACACCGTCAAGACCATGCTGCAAGACCACAAGGTCTACATCACCGACTGGAAAAATGCCCGTTTGGTGCCCATGTCCGACGGTGAATTCCACTTGGACGATTACATCAACTACGTGCAAGAGTTCATCCGCCATGTGCAGTCCATTTATGGCAATTGCCACGTCATGAGCGTTTGTCAACCCACCGTGCCGGTGCTGGCAGCGGTATCGTTGATGGCCAGCCGTGGCGAGAAAACCCCATTGACCATGACCATGATGGGCGGCCCCATCGACGCCCGCAAGTCGCCCACCTCGGTGAACAACTTGGCCACCAACAAGAGCTTTGAGTGGTTCGAGAACAACGTGATCTACCGCGTGCCCGCCAACTTCCCCGGCGCCGGTCGCCGCGTGTACCCCGGCTTTTTGCAGCACACCGGCTTTGTGGCCATGAACCCCGACCGCCACGCCAACAGCCATTACGACTATTTCAAAGACCTGATGAAGGGCGACGACGCCAGCGCCGAAGCCCACCGCAAGTTCTACGACGAGTACAACGCCGTGCTGGACATGGACGCCGACTATTACCTCGAAACCATCCAGACCGTGTTCCAGGACTTCAAACTGGTCAACGGCAACTGGGACGTCAAGGGTGTGGATGGCCGCGTGGAGCGCGTCAAACCCCAGGACATCAAAAAGACCGCTTTGCTCACCGTGGAAGGCGAGCTGGATGACATTTCTGGCTCTGGCCAAACGCGTGCAGCCCAAGACCTGTGCAGTGGCATTGCCCCGAGCGACCGCAAGCACTTTGAGGTCGAAGGCGCAGGTCACTACGGCATTTTTAGCGGCCGCCGCTGGCGCGACATGGTGTACCCCCAGGTGGTCAAGTTCATCTTGGCCCATTCGCCCGCCAAAGCCGCCGTCACCGCACCCGCTGCAGCCCCAGCGGCCCCAGCAGCCAAAGCCGTGAAAGCCAAACCCGCCACGGCCAAAGTTGAACTTGTCAAAGCGTCTGTGGCCAAAGCCCCCGCCGCTGCACCAGAGAAGGCCCCAGCCAAGAGCTTGGCCCCCGCTGCCGTGGTCAAAGCGGCCCCGGTGAAAACGGCACAGGCCAAACTTGCGCCCAAGCCAGCAGCCAAGGCCAAAACTGCGGTTAAAGCTGCGGTCAAAGCTGCCAGCAAAACCAGCACCAGCAAATCGACTGCGGTCAAAACCAGCTGGGTCAAAGGCTGAGCCCTCTGAGGCCCATGTCTGACGCTCAGCCCCAAGCGCCTGCCCTGCAGGCGCTTTTTCATGCCCTCAACGAGGCCCTGCCGCAAACGCAGTGCACGCGTTGCGGCTACCCCGATTGCGCAGGCTATGCGCAGGCCATGGCCCAAGGCCAAGCCCCCATCAACCAGTGCCCGCCCGGTGGGCAAGAGGGCATTGACCGGCTGGGCCGCATCTTGGTCAGTGCGAACAC
>JAHECM010000180.1 GCA_024641725.1 Limnohabitans sp.
TGCCGCGCACAGATGCGGCCATGAGCGATGCGCTGGCCTTGATCGCCCACAACGATGGCCCCTTCAAACAGCAACTGGACCGCTACAAATACCCCAACCGCTCGGGCCTGGCCAGCGGTGAAGCCGACCGCAACGGGGCGGCACTTTGGCTGCACACGCTGGACTCGCGACTTCAAGCGCAGCCCTTTTTGGCCGATGCGCAGTTCGGTCTGGCAGACGCCGCCATCGCCCCCTTTGTGCGCCAATACGCCCACACCGACCCGGCTTGGTTTGCAGCGCAGCCTTGGGCGGCTTTGGCCTCGTGGTTGGCCGCGTTTGAAGCCGCTGAACACTTCCAGGCCGTGATGCACAAACGCGCAGTGTGGGTGCCATCCGAATGGGGCTGAGACCCCATCAAGCCCTTCGGCCGCAGGGGCGGCCTCCTACGGGGAGGCTATTGGGCTTTGTGGGAGCGCGCCCCTGCGAGCGAATGCCTTCGACGCGGACTCAGTGCGCCTGCTCCCAGTTGGGTCCAAAGCCGACTTCGGCCAAGAGCGGCACTTTCAAGTCCGCCACGCCCGCCATGATGCGTGGCACCTCGGTGCGCACCCATTCGACCTCTGACTCGGGCACCTCGAACACCAATTCGTCGTGCACCTGCATGATGACTTGGGTGGCCTTGCCTTGTTCGTCCAGCGCTTTTTGCACCGCCACCATGCTCAGCTTGATCAGGTCGGCGGCCGTGCCCTGCATGGGCGCGTTGATGGCGGCGCGCTCGGCCCCGGCGCGGCGCGGGCCGTTGGGGCTGTTGATCTCGGGCAACATCAGGCGGCGGCCAAACACGGTCTCCACATAGCCCAGGGCCTTGGCTTGGGCGCGGGTGTCGTCCATGTAGCGCTTGACCCCGGCAAAGCGCTCAAAGTAACGGGTGATGTAGTTCTTGGCCGCCGTGTTGTCGATGCCCAAGGCCTTGGCCAGACCAAACGCGCTCATGCCGTAAATCAGGCCAAAGTTGATGGTCTTGGCGTAGCGCCGCTGCTCGCTGCTCACGGTGTCGGGCGTTGCGCCAAACACCTCGGCGGCGGTGGCTTTGTGCACGTCCAGGCCTTCATGAAAGGCCTTGAGCAAGGCCGCGTCGTCGCTCAGGTGCGCCATGATGCGCAGCTCGATCTGGCTGTAATCGGCGCTGGCGATCACGCAGCCTGCCGGGGCCACAAAGGCCTCGCGCACCTTGCGGCCCTCGGCCGTGCGCACCGGGATATTTTGCAAATTGGGCTCGTTGCTCGACAAGCGGCCCGTCACAGCCACCGCCTGCGCATAGTGGGTGTGGACACGGCCCGTGCGCGGCAGCGCCAGCTGCGCCAGTTTGTCGGTGTAAGTGCCTTTGAGCTTGGCCAAGCTGCGGTGCTCCAAAATGCGGGCGGGCAGCGGGTAGTCTTCGGCCAGTTTTTCGAGCACTTCTTCGTCGGTGCTGCGCGCGCCGGTGGCGGTCTTTTTGATGACGGGCAGGCCCAGTTTGTCAAAGAAAATTTCGCCCAGCTGCTTAGGGCTGGCCAGGTTGAAGGGCTGGCCTGCGATCTCGTAAGCCTCAGTTTCGAGCTGAACGATGCGCTCGCCCAAGTGCTGGCTTTGCGCGGCCAGCGTGGGCGCGTCGATCAGCACGCCGTTGCGCTCAATGCGGTACAGCGCTTCGCTGGTGGCCATCTCCAGTTCGTACACAAACTTCAGGCCCGCCTGCGCCTCGATCTGCGACCACAGCGTCAGGTGCACGTCCAGGCACTGGTCGGAGTCTTCACACGAGTAATGCGCGGCCTTGTCCACGTCCACCTGCGCAAACGGGATCTGGTGCGCACCCTTGCCACACAGGTCTTCGTAAGTCACGCCCCGGCGACCCACATGGCGCTCGGCCAGGCTTGAGAGGCCATGCGGTTTGTGCACTTCGAGCACATAGCTCGCAAGCATCGTGTCGTGCGCGTAGCCCTGCACCTCAATGCCGTGGTTGGCGAACACATGGCGGTCGTATTTGATGTTCTGGCCCAGTTTGTGGCGGGCCGGGTTTTCGAGCCATGGCTTGAGCTTGGCCAGCACATCGGCCAAGGGCAATTGCTCAGGCGCGCCCGGGCCGTTGTGGGCCAGCGGAATGTAAGCCGCCTCGCCGGGCGTGACGCTGAGCGAAATGCCCACAATCTCGGCGCGCATGGCGTCCAGCGACGTGGTTTCGGTGTCGATGGCCGTGAGCGGCGCTTGTTCGATGCGGGCCAGCCAAGTATCTAACATGGCCCAGTCCATCACGGTGTCGTATTTCAGGTCGCCTTGCACGGCGCTGGCGGCGCTGTCGAGCACAGGGGGGGCTGCAGGCTCGTCATCGGCAGCCGAGCCAAACAAGTCGCCCATACCCGTGTCTTTGGGCTTGCTCACTTTGGCCTTGGCCGCAGGCGAAGGCATGGCCCCACCCAGCGACTGCACCAGCCCTTTGAAGCCATAGGTCTGGTAAAAGTCGAGCAGCTTGTCCTTATGGGGCTCGTGCAGGTGCAGGCTGGCGAGAGACGGCAAATCGGGCACCCAACCGTTCAAATCGCAATCGGTTTTCATGGTCACCAACGCCCGGCCCTTGGGCAGCCAGTCCACCGCTTGGCGCAGGTTCTCGCCCGCCACGCCCTTGATGTCATGGGCGTTTTCCATCAGCTTGTCGAGCGAGCCATATTCGAGCAACCACTTGGCCGCCGTCTTGGGGCCCACCTTGGCCACACCGGGCACGTTGTCCACCGTGTCGCCCACCAGGGTCTGGTAGTCGATCATCAGCGTCGGCGGCACGCCAAACTCGGCAGTCACGCCCGCCACATCGCGCACCTTGCCGTTCATGGTGTCGATGATGGTGATGTGCTCGTTGACCAGCTGACTCAAGTCCTTGTCGCCGCTCGACACCGTGACCTGGATGCCCTGCTGCGCGGCCACATGCGCCAGCGTGGCGATCACGTCGTCGGCTTCCACGCCGGGCACATCCAGCACCGTCCAACCCATCAGGCGCACCAACTCGTGGATGGGCTCGATCTGCGAGCGCAAATCGTCGGGCATGGGGCTGCGGTTGGCTTTGTACTCGGGGTACATCTCGTCCCGAAACGTCGGGCCTTTGGCGTCGAACACACACGCGGCATAAACGGTGGGCACGTCTTTGCGCAGCCGCTCCATCATGTTGATCATGCCGCGAATGGCCCCGGTGGCCGGACTCGTCGGGTCGCCCGGCACGGCACGCAAGTCGGGCATGGCATGGAAAGCGCGGTACAGGTAGCTGGAGCCGTCGACCAGCAGCAAGCTGGGTTTGGCGGTGGCAGTGACAAGGGTGTTTTCGCTCATCCCCCGATTGTGAAGGATGCCGCAACACCACAGCACCATAGGCGCTGGTCTAAAACCCGCAAAAACTCAACGTCCTACCTGGCTCGGCGTGTTCAAAATCACCGCCAGTTGTTGCTCGAGTTCAGGGATGGACTCCTGGACTGTTTTCCACAACACATCCAGATCCACATCGAAATAGGCGTGAACCAGCCGATTTCGAATGCCCACCGCCTCGCGCCAAGGAATCTCAGGGAAACGCAGCTGGGTTTCGGGCGTCACTCGACCCGCAGCTTCTCCAATGATCTCTATGCCTCGGACCAAAGCAAATTGAAGCATCTCGTCGGTACCCAGATCCTGCCTGGTTTTTTCATTGGAAAATCTCAAAACCGAATGGCAAGCATCACGCATATGAGCGATACGGATACGGTCTTCACGCTGCATACTGCACCTTGGCTGTACTGAGCACATCGTGCCTGAAATACCTTGACAGGTCTCCTGCCGTGCGCAAATCCACAGAGCGACCTATCATGTGTGAGAGCGCCTGCTCCATCCGTGCCATTGCAAACATAGTGGGAACATGTTGGACATCAAATTCAACCAAGAGATCCACGTCACTCTCTGCGCCGGCTGTACCCTTGAGCTGAGAGCCGAACAGGGACAAGCGGCGAATATGATTCGCTCGGCAAAAATCAGCGAGTGCACTCTCGCTCAGTCCCAAAGCACGATGCATGACAAGGCTTTCCATATAACTTGCCGAACTATATTACGACATCCAAGTCAGCAGCCCACAATTGGTTTGCGCATGGCGGCATTCTCCGCCGCCTACAATGGCGGATTTCGCCCCTACGCCGCCCCGCGGCCACCACAGTTTTAGCTCCCATGGCGGTATTCACCGAAGTCTCTGAAGTCCAGGCCAACGACCTGATGCAAGCCCTCCAT